>DATDGR010000234.1:0-11977 GCA_036521995.1 Terriglobia bacterium
GTGTTGGCGTCCAGCAGCGAGGCGCGACCCCTGATATACTCCACGTGGCGTTGCTTCGAGATCTGGCCGAGGCCGCCGGTTAGTTTGCCGACCACTTCCTCTTTCCAGGTCCGGAGCCGGTTGACATCGATTTTGGGCGTCTGAAATTCGATGCCAAAGTGGGCGGCCTCGTGCGCCTCGGTCAGCACCCGGGCGGCATGGAGCAGCGCCTTGGAGGGAATGCAGCCTCGGTAAAGGCAGACCCCGCCTGGATTCACCTCTTCGTCCACCAGGGCGACCTTCATGCCGAGATCGGCCGCCAGAAAGGCGGCGGCGTAACCGCCAGGACCGCCACCGATCACAACCAGTTGGGTATTCGATAAGTCAGGCATAGGTTTCAGAACGCTTCAGGCACGCTTTGTCGGGTTCGTTTTTGGGTTCGTTTCGGGTTCGTTTTGGATTTGTTTGCTTCGCCATCACAAGGCCTTACTGATTCTAAATGACTTGCTTCGCTAGCCAGCGCGCTCAGTCGGGTTCGATTGGGTTCGTTTTGTACTCGTCTGCTAACGCCGTTTATTCGATCTATCTCTAAGTAAGTATTGTTGTTGATTGGTTTGGGTTCGCTCAAAATTTTAATATCGCCTTGATTTCTAAAATATCTAGTCTAACTTTAATATCGTCATATTATTACAGTTTTGGGGTCTAAAAGGGTCTATATATGATCCCCCCCGGGGGGGGTCCTCGGAAACGCCGTCGGCGCCAGCGGCAGGGCGGGCCACGGGGGACGATGCCGACACACCCGGGCCGGGACCAACGCCCACCGCCACGGAGCAAACGGGACGAATTGAAGTTGTCGCTGCATCGTGGCGCGAGCATGACCTCACTGACCGCTTCGTTCATAACCTCGGCGATGACTTCAACGGCGGCAAACGAGGCCCCTCGGGCTGGCATTGTCTGGCCGACGGCCCTCCGCTGTTTCACGCACTCATGAAATCCCAGACCTTCGATTCAGTAACGATAACTATGCTCATGTTATAGTTACCTGAACAGTATCTATCAAGCCCTCCCCATCCGTCAAGTCCAGTCACGCGCGGCGTCAAGCCCAAAACCACCGGCCGTGGAGAATCCCAGAACGGAGCGTTGCTTCAGGATTGGTGCCGTCGATCCATGATCACTTTTCCTAACCCTCGAACGGCACCAGGAACAGTTGCTCCAGCGCCTCGGCCACCCAGCGCAAGAACCGGGCCGCGTCCGCTCCATCGATCAGGCGATGGTCGTAGGAAAGCGACAGAGGCAGCATCAGCCGGGGCTGGAAGAGGCCATCGATGTACACCGGCTCGAAGTTGGAGCGCGACATTCCCAGGATCGCAACTTCCGGCCAGTTGACGATGGGTGAGAAAGCGGTGCCGCCGATGCCACCGAGGTTGGTGATGGTGAAAACGCCGCCTTCCATCTCTTCAGGCGCGAGCTTCCGGTTCCGGGCCTTCTCCGCCGCGGCCGCCAGCTCCAACGAAAGCTCCACGATGTTCTTGCGGTCCACGTCGCGGATCACCGGGACCAGCAGGCCGCGGTCCGTATCCACCGCCACCCCGATATGCCAATACCTCTTGTAGATGATCTCTTCGCGCTCGGTATCCAGGCTGGCCGCAAACTGGGGAAACATCTTCAGAGCCGAGGCGGCAACCTTGAGAGCAAAAGCTGTGACCGTGGGCTTGACGCCGCGGCCCTCGGCCTTGCGGGCGTACTCTTTGCGGAACTGCTCGAGCTTGGTGATGTCCGCCTTGTCGTGCTGGGTGACGTGCGGGACGGTGGTCCACGCCTGCGCCATGCGGGTGGCGGTGGCCCGGCGTACGGCGCGCATGGCCTCCCGCTCCACGGTTCCCCAGCGGGTGAAATCAGGCAAGGGAACCGACGGGCGCCCGGCGCGGGACGGCGCAGCGCGGCCGGTATTGAGGTCTCGAATGTAGACCTTGAGGTCCTCGAAGGAAATCCGGCCGCCAGGACCGTTCCCCGGTACCTGCGCAATATCCACGCCAAGCTCGCGCGCCATCCGGCGCACGGAAGGGGCAGCAGGAACCAGTTGCCTGGCGACGGGCTCCCCGGCTGCCCTTGGATGTGGAGTCGGCTCGGTTGATACCGGAGCCGCGCCGCCCGAGTCCGCACTGGCGCGAGGTTGCGGCGCAGCTGTAACGGCAGATGCTTTCGGAGAGGCGACTGGAGCGGGCGGCGTCTGTGCTCCCGGCGGCGCTGCAGAAGGTCCCACTTTCTCCGCCTTCTCTTCACCCCCCTCGGCCGCGCCTTCCACGGTCAGGATTAATTGCCCAACCTTGACCTTCTCCCCGGCTTTGACGTGAATCTCCTTCACCCGGCCTGCGACGGAAGACGGCACTTCGAGGGTGGCCTTGTCGGTCTCAAGCTCCAGAACCGGCTGTTCCTGGCTGATGACGTCGCCGACCGAGACCAGCACCTTCAGCAAGTCGCCCTTTTCGATGTTCTCTCCGAGCTCGGGAAGTTTGAATTCCACGGCGGGGCCGGGGGTGGCAGACGCGTCCCGCCCAGGAGGGCGCGGTGAAGAGTCGGCACTGGGTGCGGGCTCAGCCACCTTCGACACAGCCGCCGACCCGTTCGTCGGAATCTGGGCCGCGGCAGGAGCAGGTTTGACCTCTGTGCGGGTCTCGCCGGCATCGGCCTTCGCGGCGGCGCCAGGCCCCGCTCCGTCGACGGTCAGGATCAGTTGTCCTACCTTCACCGGCTCGCCAGCCTTGACGAGTATGGACTCGACCCTGCCTTCCACGGAAGACGGGACCTCGAGGGTTGCTTTTTCGGTATCGAGCTCGATCACCGATTGGTCTTTGGCGATAACGTCGCCGACCGAAACCAGCACCTTCACCAGGTCGCCCTTTTCGATGTTTTCCCCGAGCTCAGGCAGTCTAAATTCGGTCGACATGAATCTCCAAGAGCAGTGGTTAGTGCCTAGTGGCTGTGATTAGACGTTGCGGTCACGCCGCCCTTCTGTGTGGGACGTCTATGGCCCTCCGGCGGGTACAGCCACTAACCACTAACCACTGTTATGTAGTTGCCGGGTTCGCCTTCTCCGGATTAATCTCCAGCTCCTTGATTGCCCCCTCCACCACCTTGGGCTGTATCTTTTCTTCCCGGGCAAGAGCGGCAAGCGTAGCCAGCGTGATGAAGCGGGAATCGACTTCAAAGAAATCGCGCAGGGCCGCGCGGCCCTCGCTGCGGCCGAAGCCGTCGGTGCCGAGAGAGGTCAGCGGCCCCGGGCACCAGCGCGAAATGGAGTCGGGAAGCGCCTTGACGTAATCGCTGGCCGCTACCAGCACGCCCGGCGCTTCGGCCAAGCAGGAGGCAACGTATGGCACCCTTGGTTCAGCGGTGGGATGCAGCATGTTCCAGCGCTCGGCATCATGACCGTCGCGGTAGAGCTCCTTGTAGCTGGTCACGCTCCACACATCCGCCGCCACCCCGTAGCGTTCCTCAAGCGTGGCCTGCGCCTTGAGAGCCTCGTTCAGAATGGACCCGCTGCCAAGCAACTGCGCCCGCAGCTTGGCCTTCTTGTTGTCCGAGCTCTTGCAGCGGTACAGGCCTCTGAGAATGCCTTCCTGAACTCCAGGCTCACCCGGCATGGGCGGTTGCGCGTAAGATTCGTTCATCAGCGTAAGGTAGTAGAAGATGCTTTCGCCCTGGTGATACATGCGCCGGATGCCGTCGCGGATGATCACCGCGATCTCATAGGCAAAGGCGGGATCGTACGCCAGCAGATTGGGGACCGGGTAGGCAAGCAGGTGGCTGTTGCCGTCCTGATGTTGCAACCCTTCGCCGGCCAGGGTGGTCCGTCCGGCCGTGCCGCCCAGCAGGAATCCCCGGCAGCGCGAGTCCGCCGCCGCCCAGATCAGGTCGCCCACGCGCTGGAAGCCGAACATAGAGTAAAAAATGAAAAAGGGTATGGTGTTCACGCCGTGGGTGGCGTAAGCGGTGCCGGCGGCAATGAAGGATGACATGCTGCCGGCCTCGGTGATGCCCTCTTCCAGAATCTGGCCGTCCGTGGCCTCCTTATAGTAAAGCAGTGTATCGCGGTCGACGGGTTCATAGAGCTGGCCGGCATGGGAATAGATGCCAACCTCGCGAAACAGCGACTCCATCCCGAAGGTGCGGGCCTCATCCGGAATGATAGGCACGATGAGCTTGCCCACTTTCGGGTCACGCAGCAGCTTGGCCAGCAGCCGGACAAAGGCCATGGTGGTGGAGACTTCGCGGTTGTCGGTGCCCTTATACAGTTCGTCAAACAGCGTCTCGGGCAGGACCTCCAGCGGCTCCGCGCGCACCATGCGGCTCGGCACGTAGCCTCCGAGCTCCTGGCGGCGCTGCTTCAGGTAGGCGATCTCGGGGCTGGAATCGTCAGGCCGGTAAAAGGGAGCGCCGGTGACCTGTTCGTCCGACAAGGGGATGCCGAAACGGCTGCGGAAGAGGCGGAGCTCGGCTTCATTCAGTTTCTTCTGCTGGTGGGTGACGTTCTTTCCCTCGCCCGCTTCTCCCAGGCCATAACCCTTGATGGTGCGAGCCAGGATCACGGTGGGCGCTCCGGTGTGCTCAACAGCCGCTTTGTAGGCGGCATACACCTTAACGGGGTCGTGCCCGCCCAGCCTCAGCTTGGCAAGCTGCTCATCCGAGTAGGTCTTTACCATTTCGAGGAGCTTGGGATGGGTGCCAAAGAAGTGCTGGCGAACGTAAGCTCCGGATTCCACCGTGTACTTCTGCCGCTCGCCATCCACCACCTGGCCCATGCGCTCGGCCAGCAGCCCGTCGTGATCCTTGGCCAGCAGCGCATCCCAATCACCCCCCCAAAGGACTTTGATCACGTTCCAGCCCGCGCCGCGGAACACTCCCTCCAGCTCCTGGACAATGTTGCCGTTGCCCCGCACCGGGCCATCCAGGCGCTGCAGGTTGCAACTGATCACGAAGATCAGATTGTCGAGCTTCTCACGGGCCGCCAGCGAAACCGCGCCCAGCGATTCTGGCTCATCCATTTCGCCGTCGCCCAGGAACGCCCACACCTTCGAGCCTGACTTCGCCTTGAGCTTTCGGTCTTCGAGATAACGCGCGAAGCGGGCCTGGTAGATGGCCATGATGGAGGTCAGACCCATGGAAACGGTGGGAAATTCCCAGAAATCCGGCATCAGCCAAGGATGCGGATAGGAGGAAAGGCCGCCGCCCGGCCGCGTCTCGCGCCGGAAGTTCTGCAGGCGTTCAACCGGCAGTCGTCCTTCCAGAAACGCCCTTGCATAGGGGCCCGGCGCGGCGTGGCCCTGCAGGAACACCACGTCGCCGTCATGGTCCTTGCCCTTGCCGCGCAGGAAATGGTTGAGAGCGACCTCGAAAAGCGTGGCTTGCGAAGCAAAGGTGGAGATGTGCCCGCCGATGCCGCTCTCCTCGCGGTTGGCGCGCACCACCATGGCCATGGCATTCCACCGGATCAGGCTCTTGATGCGGCGTTCGATCTCGCGGCTACCAGGAAAGGGCGGCTCTTGTTCGGCGGGTATCGTGTTCAGGTACGGCGTGGTGGCGCGATAGGGCAGTTGCACTCCGGCTTCGGCGGCGTGCAACCGCAGCTTCTGCAGAATTTGCCCGGCCCGCTCCGGCCCGCCGTCCTTGTAAAGAACGTAATCGAGCGACTCCAGCCACTCCTGCGTTTCAACGTCAACTGCGGGTGTCTCCTGAAGTTCCGCCTGACTCATGCTGTAATTCCTTTCCCAGGCCATGCACCACCCGTCTGGAAGGCTTCACTGTCCTGGCTCGGCTTCTCGCGGGCAGCGGGCGTGACCTCCAACTTGGGCGAACGGGACGAGGGGGAAGGCGTCTTCGTTTCTGGGTTCGTCCCGGGAGAGGCGATAGCGCCACGCCCACTCACGAGGTTTAGGGAGCGCTGCAAGACGAATGCTTTGCAGACGCTCCAGTCGATGATAGCATTTCATTGGACTGGATGACTACGGGGTTGGACGCAACACCGGAGCGACTAGCCTTCAGGAGCCAGCATTCAGGCGGTTGGCCTGTTCGTCGTGCTAGAGCTAGACGACGTCTGCTGGCCGCTGACTTGTCATGAACCCCTGGTACGAATTCCAAGGACTCAACGCTGCTTACGCCGCCGAACTCTACGAAGAGTATCGGCGCGATCCGGCCTCTGTAGACGCTTCCACCCGCGCCTTCTTCGAGCGTAGCGGGCCGCCGCCCGAAGTGCCGCCGGCTGCGACGTCCGGGGCAGCCGCGGGCATCGATAAGGTCGTGGGAGCCGTCAATCTGGCCGAGTCGATCCGGAAGTTCGGCCATTTCGCCGCGCACCTCGATCCGCTCGGCAGCCCCCCGCCTGGCGATCCCTCACTGCAGCCCGAGTATCACGGCGTCACCGAGCAGGATCTGCGGGCTCTACCGGCCTCGTTGATCGTGGGCGCGATTGCCGAAGGCAAGTCGAACGCCTGGGAGGTGATCGAGGCTCTGCGCGCCGTCTACTCCTCCGTGAGCGGCTTCGATTACGCCCACCTTCGCGATCCCGAGGAGCGCCGTTGGCTGCTGGAGGCCACCGAGTCCGGACGCTTCCGGCCGCCCGCCGATCCCATCGATGAGGTCGCCCTGCTCGACCGCATCACCCAGGAAGGGGCCTTCGAACTCTTCATCCATCGGGCCTTCCCGGGTAAAACGCGGTTCTCGATCGAAGGCATGGGCATTCTGATCCCCATTCTCGACGAGACCATTCGCCGCGCGGCTCAGGCGAGATTCCGGAACATCCTCCTGGGCATGGCGCATCGCGGCCGTCTGAACGTTCTGGCGCATGTTTTGAACAAGCCTTATGAGCAGATTCTGGCTGAATTCAAGGATCCCTTGCGCGCCCGGCAGTTCCGGGGTGACCTCGGCTGGACGGGCGACGTCAAATACCATTCCGGCGCCGTTCGCGAGCTCGGCGAGGGTGAGACGTCCAGCATCGTGGTGGCGCTCGCGCCCAATCCATCGCATCTGGAAGCCGTGAACCCCGTGGTGGAGGGCATGGCTCGCGCGGCCGGCACGCTCGCGGATCAGCCGGGAGCACCGCAGTTCGATCCTACCCGGACGCTCCCCGTTCTGATTCACGGCGATGCCGCTTTCCCCGCCCAGGGCGTGGTGGCGGAGACGTTGAACCTCTACCGGCTGGCTGGCTACACCACCGGCGGCACGCTCCACATCATCGCCAATAACCAGCTCGGCTTCACCACCGAACCCTCCGAGGGCCGCAGCACGCCTTTTTCGAGCGACTTGGCCCGCGGTTTCCGGATTCCGATTGCCCGCGTCAACGCCGATCATCCGGAGGCCTGTCTCGAGGCCGCGCGCCTGGCCCTTACCTATCTGCAGCGCTTCCACAAGGATTTCGTCATCGACCTCATCGGCTACCGGCGGTATGGGCATAACGAGGGCGATGAGCCCAGTGTCACTCAGCCCGTGATGTACCGCAAAATCGCCGCGCATCCGACCGTGCGGCAACTGTGGGCCAAGACCTTGCTCGAGCGCGGCGTGATTCAGGAAGGGTTCGCCGAAAGCCTGGTGAAGAAACACTTCAGCCGCATCGAGGCGGTGATGGCCTCGCTCGATCCTGAACGGCAGCTCGTGGAGCCCCTTCCCGAGGAGCCGCCGCCGGGCGCCGCGCGCCACGCCGCCACCGCTTATCCGGCGGAGCGCCTGCGCGAGCTGAACGAGTCGGTGCTGAAGGTTCCTGACGGCTTCACGGTGAACCGCAAGCTCGAAAGGGCGCGGTCCCGCCGGCGCGAGGCGCTCGCGACCCTCGACCAGCGGACCATCGATTGGGCCACCGCCGAGGAACTGGCATTGGCCTCCATCCTGGCTGACGGGGTTCCCATCCGCCTGACGGGCCAGGACACCGAGCGCGGCACCTTCAACCAGCGCCACGCGGCGCTGTTCGACGCCAACACAGGCGAACGCTACGTTCCCTTGCAAACCCTGCCCCAGGCCAAGGCGTCCTTCGAGGTTCGCAACAGCCCGCTCAGTGAGAACGCGGCGCTGGGCTTCGAATATGGATACAACGTGCAGGAGCCCGGCCGACTCGTGATCTGGGAGGCGCAGTATGGCGACTTCTTCAACGGCGCTCAGACTATGGTGGACGAGTTCATCCTTTCGGCGCGCGCCAAGTGGGGTCTAACGCCCTCCATTGTGATGCTCCTGCCGCACGGCCTCGAAGGCCAGGGACCGGACCACGCCAGCGGCCGCCCGGAGCGCTTTCTGCAGCTCGCCGCCGCCATCAACGTGCGCCTCACGAACTGCACCACGGCGGCGCAATACTTCCACTTGCTGCGCCTGCAAGCAACCCTGCTGCAGACCGACCCGCTGCCCCTCGTTATCTTCACGCCGAAAAGCCTGCTGCGGCACCCGTCGGTGGCCTCGTCGCTGCGCGACCTGGCGGAAGGCCGGTTTCAGCGCGTGATTGATGATGAGGATGCCCGCCGCGAGCCCGAACGCGTGCGCCGCCTTGTTCTGGCGAGCGGCAAGATCGCGGTGGAGCTGCTGGCCAGCCCCGGGCGCCGTGAGAATCACGCCGTGGCCATCTGCCGCCTGGAGCAGCTCTACCCCTTTCCCGAGGTTGATCTGCGGCCCGTGCTCGACAGCTACCCCAGAGTCGAGGAGGTGGTGTGGATGCAGGAGGAACCGCGCAATATGGGGGCGTGGGAGTTCCTCCGGCTTCAGCTCGCGCGCCTGATCGACGGCCGCTGGCCGCTGCTCTATGTGGGACGGCCGCGCAGTTCGAGCCCGGCGGAGGGGTCCTCGGCCTGGCACGCCGCCACGCAAGCGGCGTTGATCCACCAGGCGTATGATCTCGCCGAGGCCTCGGTTGAAGAGAGCGTGCTGCTGCGGAAGAGTTGAGCAGGCAGTTGGGAATCGGTAGTACACAGGGAAGGGGTAGCCACGGCGAACGCGTCGCCCGTGGGGTTTCTCCCGTGGAATGGTAGGGTGATCATGTCGGCGAAAATCGTGGTGCCTGAACTCGGCGAATCCGTGCTGGAGGCCACCGTCGGACACTGGCTGAAGCAGGAAGGTGACCGGGTCAGCGTGGGTGAGATCCTGGTCTCGCTTGAGACCGACAAAGTGGACCTGGAAGTGGGAGCCGAGCGGAGCGGAGTGCTGGCTAAAATCGAGCGGCGCGAAGGCGAAGACGTGAAGATCGGCGATGTGCTGGGCGTGATCGACGAAGCTGCGGTCGACTCCAAGGTTCCTGAGGCTAAACTGGCGGCCGCCACCGCTGCCGAAGCGCCAGCCACGCCCTCGGCGCGCCGCCTGGCTCGCGAGCGCGGCGTTGATCTCGGGGAGGTCTCACCTTCTGACGGCGGCGGGCGAGTTACCAAGGAAGACGTGGAGAGCCATCTCGGACGGTCCGCGTCGCCCCCAGAGAAGACCGCGAAGGTAGAGCAGATGATGCCGGCGACTAGTCCGGCGGTGGTACCAGTCGTCAGCCTAAAACCAGCCCCGGCGCCCGAGTCAGCTCCTGCACCCGCACCTTTGGCAGGAGCAGCCGCCGGCGAGGGGCGCGAGGAACGCATCCGCATGTCGCGGCGGCGCCAGACCATCGCCCGGCGGCTCGTCGAGGCCCAGCATGCGGCCGCCATGCTCACCACCTTCAACGAAGTCGATATGAGCGCTGTGATGGAACTGCGCCAGCGCTACAAGCAAGCGTTCCAAGAGCGTCACGGCGTGGCCCTCGGCATTTCGTCCTTCTTCGTCAAGTCCACTGTGACCGCCCTGCGCGCTTTTCCCCGGGTCAACGCCGAGATCGATGGCGACGACATCATCCTGAAGCATTACTACGACATCGGCATCGCCGTGGGCGCGTCCGAAGGCCTGGTGGTACCGGTGTTGCGCGATGCCGATCTTCTCAGCTTCGCCGAGATCGAGAAAGGCATCAAGGATTTCGCCCGCAAGGCTCGGGATCACACCCTGGCTCTCGAAGACCTGCGCGGCGGCACGTTCACCATCACCAACGGCGGCGTGTTCGGATCGCTTATGAGCACGCCGATTCTGAATCCGCCGCAGGTGGCGATCCTCGGTTTGCATAAGATTCAAGAGCGGCCCGTCAGTCTGGGGGGCCAGATCGTCAGCCGGCCCATGATGTACGTGGCCCTAAGCTACGACCACCGCATCGTGGACGGGCTCGAAGCTGTTCAGTTCCTGGTGCGGGTGAAACAGCTTGTTGAGGAGCCGGCGAGCCTCGTGCTCGAAGGGTGACGCGACTAAATCCGATAACTCAAAGAAGATTGTGAGTCCAAAGAAAGGGGCGGCCGCAAGGCCGTTGTGGGACACGAAAACCATGGTCGCGAAGCGCATGTCTCTATTGCTGATTTTGCTTTTTGGGGCTGCAACTGCCATCGCGGCGGGAGCCCAAACGTCCGCGCGGCAGACGCAGCCAACGCCTCCAACGCAGGCGCAGCCGCCCGAACCTCCTCCACCCATCATCTCCCCCGACGTCCATGAGGACCGCACCGTCAGCTTTCGCTTCCGTGATCCGAATGCCAAAGAGGTGGAGCTCAACCTGGAAGGCGCCAAGCCCGCGCTCATGCGGAAGGATGATCAGGGTGTTTGGAGCGTCACCACCGAGCCGCTCGAGGCAGACTATTACGGCTACTCCTTCGACGCCGACGGCGTGGACCTGGTTGATCCCTCGAACCCGGCGTTGCTGAAGCCGAACCTGCTCCACCTGTCGAACATGGTCCATGTGCCCGGAACGGCGCTCTGGGAGACCGAAAATGTGCCGCACGGCGTGATTCATCATCACTTCTACCACTCGGCGGTGGTGGGCGATGACCGCGACTACTACGTTTACACTCCGCCTGGCTACGATGACGCCTCCAACCTCACAACGTTCTACCCCGTGCTTTACCTCCTGCATGGGTACAGCGACGATGCCAGCGCTTGGACGGTGGTGGGTCGCGCCAACGTGATCCTTGACAACCTGATTGCCCAGCACAAAACCACGCCGATGCTTATCGTCATGACGTTAGGTTACGGCGCGCCCGAAATCGTTCGCCGCGGCTTCCAGGCGTTTCGCGATCCTGGCCTCGTTCGGCGCAACATGGACAGGTTTCGCGATGCTCTCATCACCGAAGTGATTCCGCAGGTGGAAAAGTCGTACCGTGTCTTGGGTGACGGGAATCACCGGGCCATCGCCGGACTCTCCATGGGCGGAGCCGAGTCGCTCTACGTGGGTCTCAATAACCTCGACCACTTTTCCTGGATCGGCTCTTTCAGCGCCGGAGGCCTCAGCGACAGTTACGACGCCGAATTCCCTGGCCTCGACTCCAAGGCCAACTCCCAGATCCACCTGCTTTGGATCGCCTGCGGCCGCGACGACCGTCTCCTCGAGCCTAACCACAAGTTCCAGGGCTGGTTGAAGTCCAAGGGCGTGGGGTTTGGAGTCGTCGAGACCCCCGGCGCGCACGTTTGGATGGTGTGGCGGCGCAACCTGATCACCTTCGCGCCACTCCTGTTCCAGAGTGTCACGCCCTAAAGGCGGCTGCGGAATGTCTGGAATCATCGGATATATCGGTAACAAGCGGGTGGTACCCGTGCTTCTCGAAGGCCTGGAGCGGCTGCAATATCGCGGGTACGATTCCGCCGGCCTGGCGGTGGTGCGCGACGGCCAGCTCGAGATACGGCGCGCCTCCGGCAAACTGCGCAACCTGCGCGAAGTGATCCGGCTGAACCCGCTGGACGGCACGTATGGCATCGGGCACACGCGGTGGGCTACGCACGGAGCGCCCACCGAGGAGAACGCGCACCCTCATCGCGACTGCCAAGGCACAGTGGCGGTGGTCCACAACGGCGTGATTGAGAATGACCGCGAGTTGAAGCAGGAACTCGAGGCCGAGGGGCACAAGTTCGTCACCGAGACTGACACGGAGGTGATCGCGCACCTGATCGAGAAATATCTGAATGCTTCGACCGAGCCGGGCGC
>DATDGR010000235.1:0-28604 GCA_036521995.1 Terriglobia bacterium
CAATTGCAGGAGCGCCTGACTGAGATCAAGCAGGCAGTTGCAGCGAACAAGCAAGCGCTCGCCCGCTACACTTGGCAGGAGCAGCAGACCGTCAGTTTGAAGGGTGAGGTCAAAAAGCAAACGTTGTACCAGGTACGATTGGGTCCTGACGGAAAAAACCAGAAGACAGACCTGAGCGCGCCGCCTCCGCCGCCGTCGGGTGGCCGTCTGAAGAAAAGGATTGTCGAAAAGAAGGTCGATGAGTTGAAGGACTACGCACAACAGATCGCGGCCCTGGTTCAGAGCTATGTGCCGCCCGATCCGGCGAAAATGCAGCAGGCCTTCCAGCAGGGCACGGCGATGCTAGGCTCCGCCGGCAGCCCCGGCGAGGTCAAGATTGTCTTTACGAACTACAACATGCAGGGCGACTCGATGACGCTCGTGTTCAATCGGGAACAGAAAAGCATCCAGAGTGTTCAGGTGTCGTCCTATCTGAATAACGACCCGACCGATGCCGTCACTTTCTCGGCCCAGTTCGCCAAGTTACCGGACGGTACAAACTACATGGCCGGCGCCACCGTGAACGGTGAGAAGAAGCAGCTCACGATCCAGATCCAGAATATGAACTACCAAATGTTCAGTGCTTAACGGGGGCTTTATGCCCCGGTCCGGAATGCAACGCCCGTCAACAGCGGGCGGGGTGATGACGCGTCTGCGGCTGTCGCTGCTTCGCCTCAGCCTATGGCTGGGGGTTCCGGAGACCTTCGGTATTCCCGATTGTGTGGGGCGGAAACTAAATCGCCGGATTCCAACCGTCGCCCGGGTTGTATTCCGCTAAAGCTGCGGCGGCATCGGTGGTCGTTTCGCCCAAGTCCTTCTGGTAGACGATGCCGTCCTTGCCGACGATGAACGTCATGATTCCCGAATTCCTGTATTGGGCCGGATAGGCTAGAATGGCGAACCCACCGGTCATCTTCCCGTTCACGAGATAATCCTTCGCGCCGCCTTTGGCCTTGTCTCCCTGTTTGGTGAGGATCCGGAAGTAGTAACCGTCGAACGGTTGCGGATTATCGCCGGAATTGGTATACCCCGCGGCCTTCGCGAAGTCACCGAGCAGGCCAAGGGGGCTTGGAGTCTGACCCTCTAGCACCACCCAGTACAACCCGTCTTGCTTTCCTGTGTCGCTGGTAAACTTCTGGGCATATTGCTTCACCTTGTCGCCATCATGCGTGTGGCCGAAGTATTGCTGCTGCGCGTCGGCGATCGCGCTGCATGCGGCAATTGCGGTCAACTCGTCCTTGCCAATGCGCCGCGCAAGAATCTCGTCCTTGCCCGCGCCGGTGTCGAAGTACCACTGGCCTGAAGGGTTCTGCCCCAGAGGAATTGGGAAGGGGTAATTGTCTGCCCCGGTGTAAAGCATCTCGCCGCCTACTTTGATCTCACGCCAGCGATGCATTTGGTCATAGGCGGCGACGAAGTCTTTGAGAGCGTCCTTGTCCTTTACCTCGTCTCCCGAGAACAGGACGCCCTTGGCGTCTGGACCGAAAATCGCGAGCAATGCGCTCTGGTCGCCTGACTTGGCCGCTTCCAAGAAGGCAGCGCCTGCGTCGTCCGGAGACGTGAAGGTTTCTTGAACCGCTTTGGGGCTCTCCGGCTTTCTACATGAGACCAGCAAGGCGATCACCGCAAAAAGCGCAGCAAACATTCCGAGACGAGTACCCAAACTCTTTTGGCTCCGAATCGCGTACCACATACGCATTCCTCCAAATACACATTTCATCGATCTTCGCGACCCGACCTCGGAGGACGTTAGCGCCGGAATCCGCCGAAGCGGCCGCCGCCGAAGCCGCCACCACCGAATCGGCCCCCGCTGAACCCGCTGGAGCGCATACTTCCCCAGCCGCGGCTGCTTTCGGCCCTCGAGGACCAGCCGCCGCCGCTGCCAAATCCATCGGAGTGCCCGCTCATGCCACTAAAGGCGTCCGATTTCCCGGCGCTACTGTCATGCTGCGCCCAGGAGTTCGAGGCTGAGGGATGACTGGACTGGAAGTTCTGAGCGCTCTGCTTGTTTACGTTGAACGTGTTTTTGTTGTAAGTGTTTCCGCTCGCGTTCTTGTTGTAGCTGTTGCCGCTGTTCTTATAGTTGTTGTAGCTGTTCTGGGCGTACGCCCGTTTATAGGCGTTATCGTAACCATAACTGCCGTGGTAGCCGCCGTTGTAGTACCCGCCGTGCCACCCAGAATTGCCGTAGTACGCCCCGCCGTGATACACCACCGCCGTGCCATGCCAGCCACAGTTCCAACTGCTGTACCCCCACCCGCAACACCCACCACTCATCAATGCCCCTACAGCGATTCCAGCACCGAACCCGATAATGCCTGCGGCAGCCACGTCGCCAGCGCTATACCCCGGAGTCACATAGGGAGTACCGTAAATCACGGCGGGGTTGTACTCCGGAACGTACACAATCTGTGGATTGGCGGGCTGAATGACAATCACCTGCGGCGTCTGTTGCACCACCGTGATTTGAGAGCTGGATTTGAGATTGCCTGATGATTTGGCTTGCGCGCGCAGGGTCTGCACGGCGGTCATTACGTCAGCCTGCTGATCGTGATAAGCCTCTCCCAGCGAGGAAGTCCAGGTGAGATTCTTCGCCAGGTTGTCGAGCACCGTGGGGAATTCCGTGAGCGCCTTAACGCTGGGGTCCCACGATTGCTTGTCGACAGCCTGCATCAGGGCGCTCCCCGTCAGATTCTTATTCTCCTGCAGCCAGTACTCCGCGATCGCGACTTGATCCGGGAACGTCGCCGCGGTGAGAATCTGGGCCACCAACGCATCCGGATACAGTGCGATGGGCGCCACCAATGCCTGGAGTTGGCTCGCGCTCATCGGAGCAGGTTCCGTAGGATTCCCGGTGTCAGCCACGGGAGCTGGAGCCGGAGTCTGGTATCCGTAGAACATCTGTGATGAAGCGGTGGCAAAAACAAAGCTGAGCACCACTGCGAGCGTTTTCTTGATGTCGTTAACGTTCATGGAGTCACCCCTTGGCGATGTCGCTATGCCTCTCTGCCGTCAGACCATTTTGTGTCTACGCATATGACTGAAGCCACTTTCATACCGGACTTGAGACGATTCGTATCGGGTGATGGCAAGGATCTCCGCCCCTGCGACACGTTCGCGTCATTGGTGCGGGTTGGCAAGGCCAATGATTGCCAACCCGTGGCCGTTGTTGATAATTCGCCCAAATCTAAGCAGCAGGAAAGTTCTTCATCAACTTTGCAACGCTCTTGTCCAGGTTCTTCACGTTTTTCTGCTGATTGCCACTCGGGCTTACGGTCTTGGTTGCAGTCCCAGTCCAGACGAGCTGCTTGTTCGCCACAGAATAGACGTCGACGACCAGGGATCCGATATCGATGGTTGAACTGGTGGCTGATCCCATGCCTCCAAAGCGAAGGCCTCCACCCATGCCAAAGGCGTTCCACTGCCTCTGCTGTTGAACGGCGACCTGGAAGCCCACGTAGAGGTCAGCGTTGTCGGCCGTGGTGCTGGTGTAACCCTTCCCGGTCAACTGCGAGGACACAGCGTTTTGGATTTCCTGACTGATGATCTGATTGACTTCTTCGCCGCCTTGAATGGCGCCGACCCATTTGAAAGTGTGGAAGCTGGCGAAATTGGTGCCCGGCATCGAGTTGTAATGGACGTCCTGCGCCAGGCCGATTCCGCTCCCCAGAAATATCGCCAGGCACAGGGCCAAGGCGATTCGCCTGCTGCTAAGATTTATCTTCATGATCGACTCCCTTCTCCTATTGACCCTCGATTTCCGCGTGACGCAGTTCCCTGCTACCGAGTGGCGAGTCAGAGGAGCACGCATCACGCTTACACGCTACCATCTTCGTCCGAAAGCGCGACTGTCAATTTTTACAGTGCCACCATTGATCACCAAAGACGGTCCCGCGGGACTCCGCAGGCGCAGAAAGAGATTGCAGCGATGTCACCCTGAACGAAGCGAACGCGATCTGGTTCTCTTATTTTTCACTTAATGGGATGATTCAGCGATCGACGTCGTCCGAGCAGATTCTCGATCCAAAGCTGCGATTCAGCTTCCAGCTTTGGCCGGGGATTTCGATGCTCGCCTACTCTTAAGTTTAGATTGTCTGTAGGATACTGATTCCAAGCGGCTTGTGTCGTCCTGTCGGGCCGCCGCTCACGCGGGTCAGGGGCCATCCTGTATGTGTTTGATTATAAGACGGTTACCCTGAATATTTGGGCGCGGATTCCAGGCTGCCGCCCTTCCAGCTTTGGGTGTAGCCTCGTCTTTGTTGATTCTAAAGGACATTCCAGCTTTGGTCTAGCCCCGGTTTTTGGCTATCCTATTGATTCTGCCCGACATTCCAGCTTTGGCATTCAGGGGGTGGGGGGGAGAGCCTTTTTGCCGTTAGCCTAGATACGTGGGCTCGACAGAAGCCGTGCCTAACCCGTCTTCCTTCCCAATCAGCCCCGCTAGTGTATCGCATATCCTAGACGCATTTTCAGGGCGCTGTCAAGGCGTTTCGATGGAGAGGCAGGAATCCGGGCGCCCTGCCCCCGACGGCTCCCGTCGTAAGCTTGACTTCGGCTCAACTCGTGCGATGATACTTGACGGGTATATCCGGCCCGTCGCGGCCCGCCGTCGATTCATGATCGGCGAGGAGCGCGCTCGACCAGACGGCTGCTGCGCGACCAGGCTAGGGCGTTCCCGATGGGAAGACCACCGTCTCTAAGGGAGGAACAGAAACCAATGAAAAATCACAAGAGCTTGCTGGGAGTGCTGCTGATCGGTGTGGCTTTGGCGACCCTGTCCTTAAAGGCGCAACAGTCCTCACCCGTCACGGTTCCGGTGCACATGGTGTGCACGGTGGAGCCCCTGAACAACGGGGATACGCCCGGGCTGAATCTCACGCGCCAGGACGTGCAGGTTCGGCAAGGCAAGAACAACCTTCAGGTGACCGACTGGATCCCGAGCCGGGGCGACGCCGCCTCGCTGCAATTGTTTATTCTGATTGACGACACCAGCGACACCAGCCTCGGCGTCCAACTCGGTGATCTGAAGGCCTTCATCACTGCGCAGCCGGCCACCACCATGGTCGGGATAGGCTACATGCGCAACACCGCGGTCAACATCGTGCAGAACTTCACCGCCGATCACGAGGCTGCGGCTAAGGCGGTGCGCCTGCCCCTCGGCAGTACCGGCGCATCCGACAGCCCTTACCTGTCGCTCATGACCTTGTTGAGGGGCTGGCCCGAGAGCAAGATGCGGCGTGAGGTCCTGATGGTGACGGACGGGATCGACCGGCTCCGCGGTTTGAACGCCGGCCGCCCCACAGGCCCCTCGCCCAGCCCCTCCAGAGGCCGCTCCAGCGGCAGCCTCCAGCCCGGTTTTGGACCTACGATGCCGGCGAGGGCCACCATGCCGTACCTCAGCCCAGACGTGGATTCGGCGAGCAACCTGGCCCAGCGTTCCGGCGTCATCGTGCACAGCATTTACACTCTGGGAGTCGGGCATGTAGGCCGCAACTTTTTTGAGGCGACCAACGGACAGAACGGCATCTCTAAGCTGGCGGACGAAACGGGGGGCGAGTCCTTCTTCTTGGGAACCCAGATGCCCGTCGGCTTCAAGCCTTTCCTCGACCGTTTGCAGACGATTCTCGATAATCAGTACTTCCTGGTCTTCCAAGCCGTGCCTGGGAAGAAGCCGGGCCTGCAGCGCGTCAAGATCTCGACCGAAGCGCCGAAGGTGGAGATTGATTCTGCAGACAACGTGTGGGTCCCGACGCCCGGGCAGCCCGCCGGCAAAGGAAAGTGAGCTTGGCAGCGGCGACGAGGCCGCTCTTCCCGCGTTTGGTTTTCCGGGTTTGCCTGGCCTGCATCGTCTGCCGCACCGCACCCGGAGCTTGCTCCGCGGGGCCAGCTTCATCGCGCCAATGTATTCCGATGCGGGCCCAAATAGCGTTCCTCTGGGAGTTTGCGAGGCGCTCGACTGTCAACGCGCAGAGTTTTGAATCATAACCGTCACAACTCTGATATTATTGGCGGGGGCCTCGCGGACTGTCAGTCTTGACAGTTGCGTTGGCCCCGCTCTGATCATAGGCTTCAAGTGTACGCGGTGCGATTCTGAGGGAAGTATGCGACTTCGGGGACACCTCGGTCTGATTCTGGTTCGCCCCGGCGTGCTCACTTTATGACGCCAAGGGCGCTTCTCAGAGTTCCCTCCGAATTCGAGATCTATAAAAAAGGAGAAGGTGAGAATCCGATGAGAAAAAATGCCAATCGTTTGGTGCTTTGCGGACTGACTGCGGCCTTGATGCTGACCGTGGTGGGAACCGCTCTTGGACAGAAAACGACCATCAAGGGCCTCATTGTGGGACGCGATGGCCCCAATGTGATCATTAAGACCACGGATGGAAACAACGTGACGGTAGCCCTCGACGACTCCACCAAAGTCCAAGCGGTGAAGGGTTTGCTCAAACTTCGGAGGTCAGACCTGGGTTTTACCGCCCTCGTGCCGGGCCTACCAGTTGATTGCCAGGCTACGGGCAGCGGCAGCCCGCTAACTGCCGTGAGCATTAAGTTCAAAGCCAGCGACCTGAAGACCGCCAACCAAATCCAGGCCGGCCTGACACCCACCGGAGAACAACTTTCGGCAACCGAGCAGAAGGTCCAGGCCAACCAGCAGCAGATCGAGGCCCAGAACGCGCAACTTCAGGCCCAGAACGCGCAGCTTCAGGCCCAGAACCAGCAGATCCAGTCCACCCAGAAGAATCTTCAGAAAACGCAAGCACAGCTGAACGCCGACGCAGCCGCAGCGGCCCAACGCTTTGGTCAGCTCGGTGACTACGACACGAAGGGCACGGCCACGGTCCTTTTCGCTGTCAACAGCAGCACGGTGGACCAGAAAGGCCAGCAGGACCTGCAAGCGTTGGCCACTCAGGCCAAGCAGATTAGCGCCTACATGGTCGAGGTGGCCGGCTACACGGATTCGTCCGGAAACGCCGCTTACAATCAGCAACTGAGTGATAAACGGGCTGATAGCGTCATCAACTATCTGAAGCAGTCGTGCGGGATTCCCCTGTTCCGGGTGTTGTCGCCTTCAGCCATGGGCATGTCCAACCCGGCCGCATCGAACGAATCGGCGTCGGGCATGGCGGAGAACCGGCGCGTGGTGGTGAAGATCCTTGTGAACAAGGGTGTCAGCGGGCAATAAGCAGGGCATCGAACCCATAGGGCACGGGCTCTCGCGAGGCTCTGAAGACCGGCGGCGGTCTTGAGGAACCCAAGACCGCCGCTATGGTCCCGCAATCTGTCTCATCTGCAATGATCGATGATCCCGTGGACGCTCGCGTCGAGTCCGTGAAGTACCGCTCGGCCGCCGCTCTGTTGACGAGATGTTCGCAAGTCGCGCCGGCAAGACTCCGCAAAACTCCCCTATAAGTGTGTACCCCTTCGTCGGCCCTATCCGCATCAACCCTCTTCACCGACAGGCTCGCCGGGCAGCAACATGGGGCTCGGTCGTGTTAAGCTAGGCGTGATCATGACGGGAGCCGGCGAAGGGGCACCAAATCGCCAAGGAGACCGCGGCAGCCGGCGGAAGATTCGGTGCAGTGAGGCCCTGAGGAGAAACCCGTGATTCAACTAAAGATCAATGGTGCAAACCACTCTTTTGACGGCGATCCGGAGATGCCTCTGATGTGGTACCTCCGCGACGTTCTCGGACTGACCGGCACAAAGTTCGGCTGCGGGATAGGGCTCTGCGGCGCCTGCACCGTGCACCAGGATGGGAAAGCCATTCGTTCCTGTAATACACCGGTGAAGGCTGCCGCCGGCGCTGAGATCATGACTATCGAGGGCTTGGGAGCCAACGGCCTCCACCCGGTGCAGAAGGCCTGGATGGCCCAGAACGTTCCGCAGTGCGGTTACTGCCAGGCCGGGCAGATTATGCAGGCCGTCGCGCTGCTGAAATCAAAGCCGCACCCTACCGATCAGGACATCAACGATGGGATGGCGGGCAACATCTGCCGTTGCGGCACCTACCAGCGAATTCGAGCGGCCATTAAAGGCGCCGCGGACCAACAGACGGGGGTGACCGCATGAGACAGATCGAGAACGTCAGTCGACGCGGATTTCTGCAGGGCGTGGTCTCAACGGGCGCTTTCGTGCTCGGCGCCCAACTGCTTCCAGGATCGCTGTGGGCGGATGCGGCATCTTCGTCCGATCCCTTGGATGTGACCACTTTCCATCCGAACATCTTCGTGGGCCTGGAGCCGAACGGGACCGTTGTGATCGTGGCCGCCCGCTCGGAGATGGGCACGGGAAGCCGCACGACGTTGCCCAGAATCGTAGCCGACGAGATGGAGGCGGATTGGAGCCGCGTCCGCATCGCGCAAGCCATCGGTGATCCGAAGTACGGAAGCCAGGATACCGACGGCTCTCATTCCGTGCGCAGTTTCATGGGCGTGATGCGCGAAGCGGGTGCGAGCGCGCGCACCATGCTGGTGGAGGCGGCGGCCCAGCAGTGGAATGTGCCCGCGTCCGAGTGTGAGGCCAACCTTCACACGGTGGTCCATCGTCCGAGCGGGCGCACGGCCGGCTATGGCAGCCTCGCGGCCGCTGCTGCCAAGTTGCCTGTGCCCGCCAAAGACACTCTGAAGTTCAAACCCCGGAGTGCCTGGCGCTATATCGGCAAGGACGCCAGCAACTACGACCTCGAGAGCATTTGCACGGGCAAGCCCCTCTACGGCATGGACGCCCACGTTGACGGAATGCTATACGCCTCGGTGGAGCATCCACCGGTGCTCGGCGGCAAAGTAACGTCGTACGACGATAAGGAAGCGTTGAAGGTCCCGGGCGTGCGGCAGACGGTGATGATCGATCCTTTCACGCCGCCCTACGTCTTTCAGCCGCTCGGCGGAGTGGCCGTGATTGCCGACAACACCTGGGCCGCATTTCGGGGCCGGCAGAAGCTGAAGATCAACTGGGAAAATGGCCCCAACGCTTCATACGACTCGGATGCCTACCGCAAACAGATGCAGGAGACCGCCCGCAAGCCTTGCAAAGTGGCTTTGAACCGGGGCGATGTGGACGCTGAGTTTGCCAAAGGCGGCAAGATTCTGGAGGCGGAATACTACGTGCCGCATCTGGCCCATGCTCCCATGGAGCCTCCGGTGGCGGTCGCGAGCTTCACGGACGGCAAGGTGGAGGCCTGGGCTCCCACGCAGGACCCGCAAGCCGTCCAGGAAACCGTCGGCAAGGTGCTCGGAATCCCCAAAGAGAACGTTATCTGCCACGTCACTCTGCTGGGCGGAGCTTTCGGCCGCAAGTCAAAGCCGGACTACGTGGCGGAAGCCGCAGTGCTGTCGAAGAAGGCCGGGCGTCCGGTGAAAGTGGTGTGGACGCGCGAGGACGACATCAAGTTCGGCTACTATCACACGGTGGCGGCCATGTACATGAAGGCTGCATTGGGACTTGACGGCATGCCCACGGCCTGGTTGCAGCGCTCGGTGTTTCCGCCGATCGGTTCCACCTTTGAGCTGAACGACACGTACGGCAGCGGCGGCGAGCTCGGCATGGGCTGGACGGATATTCCCTTTGCCGTTTCCAGCCTGCGGGCGGAAAACGGCCCGGCCGCGGCGCACGTGCGCATCGGATGGTTCCGCTCCGTGGCCAATATCTACCACGGGTTCGCGGTTCAATCGTTTGCCAACGAGCTGGCCCATGAGGCCGGGCGCGATCCGCTTGATTACTTGCTGGCCTTGATCGGCCCCGACCGCGTAATCGACCAGAAGTCGCTGCCGAGCGACTACGACAACATGGGCGCGGCCTATCAGGAATACCCGATCGATACGTCAAGATTGCGTCGTGTGACCGAGATGGCTGCTGAGCAGGCGGGTTGGGGCAAGCGCAAACTGGGCCCCGGACAAGGTATGGGCGTGGCGGCGCACCGGAGTTTCCTCACTTACGTGGCCACCGTGGTCCAGGTGCAGATGGATGATAAGGGCAAGGCTCACATCAGCCGGGTGGATACCGCCGTGGATGCCGGACTGATCGTGAACCCGGACAATGCGCGGAACCAGTTTGAAGGCGCTGCCGTCTTCGGTAGCAGCCTGGCCCTGTGCGGCGAGATCACCGCTGCCAACGGCGTCATCCAGCAGTCGAACTTTCAAGATTATCCCGTCTGCCGCATCAGCGAAGCGCCGGCCGAGATTCATATTCACTTAGTGGAGAGTGATGCGCCGCCCGCCGGCGTTGGAGAACCGGGCGTTCCGCCGGTTGCTCCGGCCTTGTGCAACGCGGTCTTTGCCGCCACCGGAAAGCGGGTTCGCGAATTGCCTTTGACGCGAGCCAGTCTGGCCTAGCCCCCCGATCTTCCGCTCTGCCGCCGTCGTCACGGTATGGGACCGCCCCGCAGTCGCTGGTTGAACCATGCCCTGGGGCAAGCTGTGATAAAATTTGTTATTCGCACTGTGTCGAGCGCACCCACACTGAGTGTTGTCTTATGCCCAAAGTTGGAATGATCAGTTTAGGCTGCCCCAAGAACCTAGTGGACAGCGAGGTGATGCTCGGACAGCTCGCGCACCACGGCTGGGAATTGGTGCCTCGCGCCGATGACGCCGACGTTCTGATCGTTAACACCTGCAGTTTTATTGAACCTGCCAAGCAAGAGTCGATCGATACCATTCTCGAGATGGCCGAACACAAGAAGACGGGCCGGGCCCGGCGTCTGGTGGTGGCCGGATGCCTGGTGGAGCGCTATCGGGACGAGATTTTGCGCGAGATTCCGGAAGTGGACTTCGTGATCGGCACCAACGAGCTGGAGCGCATCGTGGAAGCTTGCGAAACCACGGACCCCGCGCGGACATCGAGCCATCCTTTCGATCCCTACCTCTACACCGATTTCACGCCACGGGTGCGCTCAACGCCTTCCTACATAGCCTATCTAAAGATCGCCGAGGGATGCGACCATCCCTGCAGCTTCTGCGTCATACCCCAGATGCGCGGAAAGTTCCGCTCCCGCCGCTTTGAATCTGTGGTTCGCGAGGCCGAAAACCTGGCGTTGCAGGGCGTGCGCGAGCTGGTTCTGGTGGGGCAGGACACCACCAGCTACGGTGAAGATCTCGGGGTCCGCGACGGCCTGGCTGCGCTGCTCGAGGAGCTGGCCAGGATTTCCGAGTTGGTTTGGGTGCGCTTTCTCTACTGTTACCCGAACCGACTCACAGATCGGCTGATCGAGGCAGTGGCCAGCTCTCCGAAGCTGGCGCGGTATTTTGACATTCCTTTGCAGCACGCCAGCCGCGAGGTGCTGAAAGGTATGCGAAGGGGGTCCAGCGCGCCGCACTTTCTCAGGATGCTGGAAAGAATTCGCGCCGCCATTCCCGAAGTGACTCTTCGCACTACCATGATCGTGGGGTTTCCCGGTGAGACCGAGGACGATTTCCGCAAGCTGTGCGAATTTGTCCAGGCCGCCCGGTTTGATCACCTCGGTGTCTTCGTTTATTCGAATGAAGAGTCGAGCGCCGCCTTCGCCTTGCCTGGCGCGGTGCCTGGAAGCGTGGGCGAGAGGCGCCGGAAGAAGCTTCTGACTCTGCAACGAAGGATCTCACGCCGGAAACTTCGTGAAAAAGTGGGACGGCGGCTGCCCGTGCTGGTGGAAGGCCGGTCCGATGAGACCGACCTGCTCTTTGCCGGGCGGCTTGAATCGCAGGCGCCCGAGATCGACGGGCGGGTGCTCATCAATGATTTCGACGGGCGCGAACCGGCGCCCGGCGAGTTTCGCTGGGCGCGCATCACCCGGGCTGGAGAGTACGATCTGGTGGCGCGGCTCGAGGCTGGGCAGTGCCGAGCCCCCCTGGCGCCGCCGAAGGGCGCGGTTTCTAGGCCGGAGAAGCCGCCCTGGCGCTTGGTGCAGATTCGGCCCGACGGGACTCCGGCGACCGGCAAGGTAGGCCCGACGGCGAGTGAACTCGCGATACTGGAAGGTTGAGTAGGGTCGAGAGCCGTGCGATGGCCGATGTCTCGGAAAACGGGGGTCTGTGACTGGAGCCTACAAAAGCTGCCCCGTCCACCTTGAAGTGGCACACCGGACTGGGCTCTTCGATTGTTGGTGGAAGGCAAAAAGGGGGCTCCAAGACGAAAAACATGTTTTTTAGCGAAACGAACCCGTCAACTTATTGAAAACAAAGAGTTGTCCTCCTCAAGAGGTGCAAAAACGAACACAAAGTGGGCAGAAAATGACAGGTTATGACCCCCAAATGGATCCCAAATGCAGCCGATTCTAAGGCCGGGCTGCGAACGAGGACCGCAGTGAGGATCTTGGGTTTGGGCTAGTCCCGAGCTTGGCTTGGCGTCTGGAAAGAGTCCTCCGCGGGGAAATTAGCAGGCATCATAATGCGCTGCCCGATCTGCAAGCGCGAAACGGTCTTTGAGGATAACCCGTTCCGGCCCTTCTGCAGCGAGCGTTGCAAGTTGATTGATCTCGACAACTGGCTCGCAGGCAGGTACCGGGTTTCGACGCCGGTCGTAAGCGCGGAAGAGGTCGCGGAGTCTGACGAAGTTGCCCGGAGCGAGCTTGGCCAACGCGACCTCAACGCAGGCGAATAAGCGGCCGAGCTTGGCCGTCTGGATCGCAACCTGCGGAGGCTTGGGCTATTTTCCCATCGGGCCGGGAAGCGTGGGTGCTGCCTTGGGAGCGGCGCTGGTAGTAGCCCTGGGACGGCTCCCGGTCGCGACGATTAGGGTTTCCGTCCTGGTGGCGTTGGCGGCGGCGGCGATCTTCGGGGCGGGCGTGTGGGCAGCAACGGGGGCCGAGAGCTACTTCGACCGAAAGGACCCCGGTTACGTGGTCATCGACGAAGTGGTGGGCCAGATGGTGACGCTGCTGCCGTTTCCTCGGCCCGGTTGGAAGGGAGTGGCCGCCGCCTATCTGCTCTTTCGGGCTCTGGACGTGGTTAAGCCCTTCCCCGCCAGGCGGCTTGAGCATCTGCCGGGCGGGTGGGGGATCATGCTGGATGATGTGGCCGCCGGCCTTTGGAGCTTGGTGGCCTTCAGCCTTATCCTGGAGTACTGGCTGAAATGACTCTGTGGAAGAAGAACAACAAACCCAATGAGGGCTCGCAGCGGCTCATGAGTGCCGTGGCCAAGCCACGCATCGAGCAAGTGGCGCCGCAAGCGGTGATCCCCGGCGGCGAGATTTCTCTTCGTGGGCGAGGCTTCACCGAAAACGGCCATACGCGGCCCCTCGTGCGCTTTGGCGACCGGCCGGCAAGTCTGCTGGTGAGTTCACCAAACTGGCTCATCGTGCGTGTGCCGGAAGGCGCGACCAGCGGTGAGTTGACGGTGGACACCGGGCGCGCGGTGAGCGCCTCCGTGCCAGTGGCAGTCGGGCTGGTGATCGCGGAGAATCTCCATCCGGTAGCCAATCCGGCGGTGGATGCTGCCGGTAACATCTTCAGCACATTCAGCGGCAGTCGCGGGCAAAAGGTACCCGTTTCCGTCTTCAAGGTGGACAACAACCGCTCCACGCGGCCTTTTCTCAGTGATCTACCGAATGCCACCGGGCTGGGTTTCGACCGCGAGGGCTTCCTCTATGTCTCGAGCCGGCTTGAGGGCGTGGTCTACCAGGTGACCCCCGACGGTCACCGGCAGGTCTACGCCGAGGGTATGGGCATCGCCACCGGGCTTGCTTTTGACCGCGAAGGAAACCTCTATGTAGGGGATCGCAGCGGGACCATTTTCAAGATCAACCGCGAGCGCCAGATCTTTGTCTTCGCCACGCTGGAGCCGGGGGTAGCGGCCTACCACCTCGCCTTTGGGCCAGACGGATACCTGTACGTGAACAACCCCACCACCTCGAGCTTCGACCACCTCCTCCGCATCTCGCCGGCCGGTGACGTTACCAGCTTCTACCACGGCCTCGGGCGCCCGCAGGGTCTCGCCTTTGGCGCGGATGGATCCCTCTACGTGGCCGCCAGCCTGGCGGGGCGGCGGGGTGTCGTGCGTCTGACGCCGGACGGGCGTAACGCCGACCTGTTCGTTGCCGGACAGGGAATCGTGGGTCTGGCCTTTACGCCCCATCGGTCGCTGGTGATTGCCACCGGAGACTCGCTCGTGGAGTTGTTCCTGGATATCGAAGGCCGGCCGCTGCCGTCGTCGTAGTGGGCCAGTGGGTTGTCGTTAGCGGATCGTGTGCGAAGGCTTGTAAACAGCCGCCAGGACGCCACTGGACACACTAGCGACTAACCACTAACGACTGACCACTGCTCTTGTATGGATGCTGAAATCATTGCGGTCGGCTCCGAGCTGCTCACCCCCTTCCGCCAGGATACCAATTCACTCTACCTCACAGACAAGTTGAATAGCCTAGGCATCGACGTGCGCTTTAAGACCATCGTGGGCGACGACCGTGAGCGCCTTGGGGTTTGCGTGCGCCTGGCCACGGGCCGCTCGGAACTGGTGATCCTGAGCGGCGGGCTCGGTCCGACGGAGGATGACCTCAACCGCGAAGTCGTGGCGGAGGTCCTCGGCCGGCCGCTGCAAGTCGTGGACGAAATCCGGCGGCGAATAGAGGAGCGCTGGACCCGGCTCGGGCGACCGATGCCCGAAAATAACCTTCGGCAGGCCCTGGTGCCGGAGGGAGCCGAGTGGTTGGAAAATCAACGCGGAACGGCGCCCGGACTTTGGATCGAGCAGGGCGGCTGCATTCTGGTGCTGCTGCCCGGTCCACCGGGGGAGCTTGAGCCCATGTTCGAGGCGAGCTGCCTGCCTCGCCTCGCTTCCCGAAGCGGAAGCCGCCGCCTGCGAAGCCGTGTTTACAAGGTGGTGGGCCTGCCAGAGTCCGAGGTGGACCACCGCATCGCACCCTTGTATAAGGCTTATCAGAACCCGCAGACCACGATTCTCTCGGTGCTTGGTACCATCGAAGTGCACCTGCGGGCGCATGGCTCGAGCGACCAGGAAGCGGAAGCTGTGCTCGGTGAGCTTGGGGACAAGGTCGAACTCGCCCTCGGTGACCACATCTTCTCGAGCCGTGGCGAGTCGCTCGAGGAGGTGGTGGGCATGTATCTGGTGATGAAACAGAAGACGCTGGCGCTGGCCGAGAGTTGCACCGGGGGGCTGGTGGCCGAGCGCCTGACACGCGTTCCGGGAAGCTCGAATTTCTTCCTCGGCGGCGTGGTCTGCTATAGCAATGACCTGAAGACACGATTGGTGGGTGTTCCTGCTGAGCTGATCGCGACTCACGGCGCGGTCTCGAAACCAGTGGCCCAGGCGCTGGCAGAAGGCATCCGGCGGCGGACCGGCGCCGGCATCGGAATTGGCGTTACGGGAATCGCAGGCCCCGGTGGCGGAACTCCCGAAAGGCGGGTGGGGTTGGTATTTCTGGCGCTGGCCGACGACCGCTCCACGGAAGTGCGCCAGTTCCAGTTTCCTGGTGACCGGGAGCGGGTTCGCACCTGGGCCTCCGTGGCGGCGCTGGAGATTATCCGGCGGCGTATTCGGGACTGAGTAAGGAGTTGGGAATGGGGAGTCGGGAATAGCGAGCACCGTCCAGAAGCAAACGTTTCGCGCGACTGCCTGATCCCCGTGCGCTACTCCCTGTTTTCTGACATGAGAGCTTTTGTCGCCATCGAACTGTCGGAAAAAGTGCGGGCTGCGCTTGCTCGCGAACAATCGCGTTTGCAGGCGGTGTGCGGGCACAACCCGGATATTCGCTGGACGCGGCCCGATGGCCTGCATCTAACCCTTAAATTCCTGGGCGAGATCCCTGCGGAACAGGTGCTGTACGTAACGGCGGCGCTCGAAGCCTTGGACCCGTTCGAAAAATTTGAGGTGGAGGTAAAGGGCTTCGGTTTCTTTCCCGATGCGCTTCACCCGCGCGTCTTCTGGGCGGGATTCGACGCGCCGGCCGCTCTCGCCCATCTCGGGCGGAGCGTGGAGACAGCTCTGGAGAAGCTGGGGTTCGCCCGCGAGGATCGCCCCTTCCGCCCCCACCTCACGCTGGCCCGCTTTCGCACGCCGCGCGCGGAGCGCACGCTTGCGGCGGCCGTTGAAGAGATGGACTCCACAAGCTTCGGACGATTCGAGGTCCGCGAATTCTTTCTTTTCGAGAGCCATTTACTGACAGGCGGAGCCGAGTACCGGAAGGTGGCACGCTTCCCGGACGTCGATGACTGAAGGATGGCATGGTTCGACTCGGAGTCCGGCAAGAGCGCTGCACGGCGGGGCGCTCAGTGCTACGACGTGGCGGCCGAAGTAACCGGAGCGCAGAACTGGTCGAAGGCGCGGATGAGGTCGTCAGCGATCGCATAGGAATCGCGGCCTTCGATGTCACGGCGCTCCAGCATGAACACCAGCTTGCCGTCGCGCAGCAGGGCGATGGACGGCGATGAGGGCGGGTAGCCGGTGAGGTAGCTGCGCGCCCGATCGGTGGCCTCGCGGTCCTGTCCGGCAAACACCGTGGTGAGGACTTCGGGGCGGGCGGCATGGTTGATCGCCTGGGCCACGGCCGGACGGGCTTTCCCGGCGGCGCAGCCGCAAATAGAATTCACCACCACCAGCGTGGTCCGGCGGCTGTCACCGAGGACGGAATCCACCTCTTCGGGCGTCCGCATCTCGCGGAAGCCGATGCTCGTCAACTCTTCGCGCATGGGCGCGACATATTCTTCGGGATACATACTAGCGCTCCTGGGCTTGATGGATTGAGCGGACAGAATCGAGAATTCGCTCTTGTGATCGTTCATCGTCTGATTCCAGTTCGCGAGAACGGGCTCAAGTTGAGTATAGCATGGGCTATTTCTTGCGGAATGCTATTCACAAACCCTTTCCCGGCCAGCGTTTCGTTCTTCGGGCTACAATAAAGGCCTATGGCCTTCAGTTTGTTCGGCACGGGCGAAAAGAAGACGGGCTTCTTCGACCGCCTCAAGCAGGCGGTGTCTTCCACTAAGGCGCAGATTGTTGAGAAGATCGAGGCCATCACTGAGGGCCGCGAGACCATCGACGAATCGGCGCTTGATGAGCTGGAAGTTGCTCTGATCCAGGCTGACCTGGGTGTGAAGACCGCAAGCGAGATCATGGACCGGCTCCGCGACCGGTTGCGGAAACGCGAGATCCGTGCCGCCGCGGACCTGAGACCGGCGATCGAGGAAGAGATCTTCACAATCCTTGAGAGTCCCAACGGGCGTGAACCTTCCGCAGGTCGCCGCCCTGCGGCGCAGAAGCCGCCTGCCGGATCACCCGAAGTGATCTTCATGGTGGGGGTCAACGGCGTCGGCAAGACCACCACTATCGCCAAGCTCGCGCGATATTACCTCGACCGGAACGCGCGTCCCCTGTTGGCTGCTGCGGATACGTTCCGCGCCGCGGCCGGCGAACAGCTCGAGATCTGGGCGGACCGCCTGGGCGTGGAGATCGTGGGACTGAAGTCGGGCTCAGACCCCGCTGCTGTGCTGTACGACGCCGTGGCCAAGGCCAAGAAAGGCAAGGAAAGCCCGGTGATCGTGGATACCGCCGGCCGCTTGCACACCAAATATAATCTGATGGCCGAGCTCGAAAAGATGTGCCGCATCGCCGGCCGCGAGGTGCCCGGCGCGCCTCACCAAGTGCTCCTGGTGATCGACGCCACCACCGGCCAGAATGGACTCCAGCAGGCCCGGCAGTTCACGGAAAAGGCCGGAGTGACCGGGATCGTGCTTACCAAGCTCGACGGCACCGCTAAAGGCGGCATCGTGGTCGCGATCGCTCATGAGCTCGACCTGCCCATCCAGTTCGTGGGTGTGGGCGAGAAAATGGAAGACCTGCTGCCCTTTAGCACCCGTGAATTTGTGGCCTCCATCTTTGAGGTCTAAGCCTGGGTTTAGCCAACAGACGGCCTCTCCACGTAAGCGGTGCTCCCCTTAAATCCTCCGGCGACCGAAGCCTCAGCTCTGCTAATGAAACACTTGCCAGCTGCCGATGGTATTCCCCGGAGTCCGGTGTGACGGCGAACCTTCGTCTCTACTCTCGGGGTCTCGACCCATCGCCCTTGCGGCCAACCGCGGGCCTGTATCTATTTTTCCTGCTGACTCTTACGGTGGCAGCCGCCGGGAGCCAGAGTACGCCGTTGTCGCCCCTGCCAACTCTGACCAGCTCTGAACAGATCCGGGAACTCACGCCTGACCAGGCCAATCGCGGCTATCCCGTCCACCTGAAAGGCGTTGTCACTTACAATCGGCTCGACCTGCTGGACTTCTACATCCAGGATTCAACGGGCGGCATCTATGTCAACGACCCCAAACAGAGCGTCCCCTTCAAGCCGGGACAACTCCTTGACATCGTCGGCGTCACTGAAGATCCGGACTTCGCGCCCCAGATTGGCAAACCGAGATATCGCGTCATCGGCCAAGCACCTCTGCCTGAACCTCGCAAGGAAAGTCTTGACGCCCTGAGGTCAACCCGAAACGACAGCCAGTGGGTGGAGTTCGAAGGCGTTGTACAAGGCGCGGTCGAGGATCATGGCCACCTTACGCTTGATGTCGAGCGGGGCGGCCGCCTGGAAGTTTCCATCCAGGATCCTGCAGGCTTGGACCCCGCCCACCTGATTGATGCAAGCGTCCGGGTGCAAGGAGTCTGTGCGACTACCTTCAACAGCCGTAATCAGTTAATCGGCGTCCGTCTCGATGTGCCGAGTTCCATCCAATTGAGCGTTATCGAACCTCCCCCGGCTGATCCCTTTGACATTCCGATCCGCCCCATCAGCAGTTTGATGGTCTTTACAGCGCAGGACGCCTCCGAGCATCGGGTCCGTGTGCAGGGTACAGTCACGCTGTGGCGTCGCAAAGGCTTCTTTGTCCAGGAAGGTGGCCAAGGGATCTTCATCCCAAAGGTTCCGCCGGGTCTGCTTAAACCCGGTGATCGCGTTGATGTGGTTGGTTTTGCAGACGTCGGCGATTACACGCCGGTCCTGCAGCACGCCATCTGGCGGCGCATCGGCTCTGCGGCGCTGCCTGAACCTGTAAACGTGGCCGCCAAGCAGGCATTAGAGGGTGGATTTGATACCTTGCGGGTAAGTCTTGATGCCACACTGCGTGATGAAAAGCGTAGCGAGACCGACCGAATGCTCGTGCTGCAAGACGGGGATGTGCTATTCGAGGCTCGAATTGAAGAATCCCTGGTGGCCAAGAACTGGCCCACAGTGCCGCCGGGCAGCCGCCTGCGGCTCACAGGGGTGTGCTCGGTCAATGTGGACCGGGACCGCATACCCGACGGTTTTAGCATTCTTCTGCGCTCATCCGCAGACGTTAATGTGCTTGCTAAACCCCCTTGGTGGGCTTCCCGTAACACACTGATTGTACTGGCAATGCTCGCAGGGCTGATGCTTACAGTGCTGGCCTGGGTAGCCGTGCTGCGGCGGCGAGTGCGCGGTCAAACCGAAATCATCCGGCAGCGGCTCGAAAACGAAGCGGCTCTGGAAAAACGATTCCAGTATGTAGCTCGCGCAACGAACGATACCATTTGGGACTGGGACCTGCTGACTGAGACCACGGCGTGGAGTGACGGCATTCGAACCACCTTCAAGTATGGGGCCGAGCAGGTGGGCGTGAATGCCGCTTGGCGGTATAACCAGATCCATCCTAATGATATTGAAAGAGTTAAAGGCACCATACAATTCGCCATTGCAAGCGGCGAGGAGAACTGGACGGCCGCATACCGGTTCCGGCGCGGCGACGGCGAGTACGCATACGTTCTGGATCGGGGATACGTCATGCACGACGCATCCGCAGCGCCGGTCCGAATGGTCGGCGCCATGATGGATATTACGGCCCAGAAGCAGGCCGAGGACCAACTTGCCCGGGAAAGAAACCTCCTTCGGACGTTGATCGATAATGCCCCGGATTACGTCTACGTGAAGGATACCGAAGGCAGGCTCCTGGTCGCCAACGCCGCGCTCGCAAACCTCCTGGGGACAGAGGTCGACCAGCTCCTCGGAAAGACAGATTTCGACTGTTATCCGAGGGAATTGGCGCAGTCCTTCTGGCGCGATGATCAACAGGTCATGAGCTCGGGACAAGCCTTGGTCAACCGGGAGGAATCCAACCTGGATTCTCGAGGCAACTCTAACTGGGTTCTAACCACAAAGGTGCCATTACGGGACCGGCGCGGAAGGGTGGTTGGCCTGGTCGGCGTGGGCCGAGACATCACCAAGCGCAAGCAGGGCGAGCAGGCGCTGCAGAGAGCCAAGGAAGCGGCGGAAGCGGCGAGCCGCGCCAAGAGCGAATTTCTGGCCAATATGAGCCATGAGATCCGCACGCCGATGAACGGTATCCAGGGCATGGTTGAGCTGGCACTGGACACCGTGCTTAGTCCGGAACAACGGCAGTTTCTGGAAGCGGTGAAACTGTCGGCAGACTCGCTGCTAACGGTCATTAACGACATCCTAGACTTCTCCAAGATCGAAGCTGGGAAGTTGGACCTCTCTCCCGTGGAATTCGACCTGCGCAGCAGCCTGGACGAGGCCTTGGAACTTCTGGTGGTGCAGGCTCGCCAGAAGGGGTTGAAGCTCACTTGTGAAATTGACGACCGGGTACCAACCAAGGTGATAGGAGATCCCATCCGCCTGAGACAGATCGTCATTAACCTTGTGGGAAACGCGGTGAAGTTCACCGAGTGGGGAGAAGTGGCTCTGGAGGTCGCCCGCGAGACACAGCACGAGAGCGATTCCACGCTGCACTTTGTGGTGCGTGACACCGGCATCGGCATCGCTCCATCGAAGCGCAAAGTGATCTTCGAGGCTTTTGCTCAGGCGGATGGCTCGACCACGCGCAAGTTCGGCGGGACAGGCCTGGGCCTCACGATTTCTTCACGTTTGGTGGAGATGATGGGTGGGCAGCTGTGGGTCGAGAGTGAAGAGGAGCAGGGCAGCCGCTTTCATTTCACCGCTCGCCTTGGGTTTCCGCAGGTGGCGGCGGATTTGGCAGAATCGCAAGACCCGGAACTGAGTGCTCCCCATGCCCAACCGCATTTCTCTCGCAAGGAGCGACCTATGGCGCGCATTCTGTTGGCCGAAGACAACCCCGTTAACCAGACTCTTACCGTGCGGTTACTCGAGAAGGGAGGTCACGCCGTGACCGTGGCTAAGGACGGCCGCGAGGCGCTGGCAGCTTTGGAAAAACAATCGTTCGATCTGGTGCTGATGGATATTCAGATGCCGGAGATGGATGGCTTTGAAGCCACCGCTGCCATCCGCGAACGTGAGAAGGAAACGGGGGATCGCCTTCCCGTGATTGCCATGACGGCCCATGCGATGAAGGGCGATCAAGAGCGATGTCTGGCGGCTGGAATGGACGCCTACCTATCAAAGCCGATCCGTAGCGACGAGATGTTTGCAGTGATCGAAAGCCAGCTGATGCAAAGGTCGAGGCGTGACGACCATGATGACAGGCTCGTTAGCCTCCGTGACCTGGAGTCCCGCGGGACCGGCTCAGCCTTTGGGGGTGACGGCGGCAAACGTCCACTGCCAGAGGCGGTTCAAACCACGCAGGCGCTACGTGCCCAGGACGCGGCCTCGATTTTTAGTCATCGGTGACCGGACCCGTGAATGAGGCCTCAACGTAGCGCAAGACCGTGTGATTCGTGACCGAGCTGAACCAGCGCTGCCGAAACTCCGCTCCTTCAGCAGACATGAGCCATTGTCGAAAGCGGTCGGCGTGCTCCTGGTCCGGCCAGAAAGCTTCATTCAGGTACTTCGGCCGCCGTTCCGGCTTGCCCCGATCGTAGTCGCCGTGGATTCCGTCCACAAACAGCCACGTCTTCCGCTCCAGGCATCCGAATCGTTTAGTGGCTTCGTCCAGGCGGCTGTCGAGCCACTCAATGAACGAACTCTCGACAATTCCAGGCTTCACATCAAAGGCGTGAATGACTCGCAGCATCTCAGGTACCTCGAATTCATGGAGAGGCAGCATGCTAGCGCAACCGGACTCGGGATTTCAATAGGGTGAGGCTCAGCTAACGGAGTGGCCCGGCTGGGCTCGAAAACTACTTGAGAAGCCGGCCTCAAGCATGGCAAGATACTGGCTTGCGTGAAGGGAAGATCGCGTCGCGGCTTTCGGAAGGCTCTGACAAGAAGGGTTTGGAAAGACTCAGAAACAGAAAGGCCCAGCGAATTCGGAATCTCTTTTGGGGGAGAGTTAACGATGAGGCTCGGTCATAACGGCTCTTTGATCCTGGCCTTGACGGTGTTGTTCGCAAGCTCGTCGGGGCTCTTGGCGGCTTCGCGCACGCCGTATAGCCACCACACTCACCATGCGCAGGCCGCCGCCACCACTTCTCATCACCACGGCTCTTCGACCGCGCACAAGACGGGCGCGCACAAATCCGCCTCCCACCATTCGAATGTCCATACGCGGCTGGCGCAGATGCAGATCGACCCCACGCGCGTGGAAAACATCCAGCAGGCGCTGACGGGTGCAGGCATTTTTCACGGTGCTCCCACTGGCCGCTGGGACGCTGAGACGCGTGAGGCGATGTCCCGGTTCCAGGCGGCCAACGGATTCGGCGCGACCGGCCTCCCGGACGCCAAATCGCTGATGAAACTCGGGCTCGGACCCCATCCTCTGCCTGTGGAGCTGGACAAGACCCCGTCCACATCCCAGAACCCCGAACCGGCGCCGGAAGGGCCTGCGCATCGTGACCAAGCCCTTTCAACCACGGTGGGAGAGGCCCAGAGGCCGGCCGCGAATCCCGGCCCTTCCGACCCGCCTGACAAGCACTAAGACCCTACTGATTGTCAATCTGAGCCCTTTGCAGCCGATCGCTGTAATCGATATAGAGCGTCTTCCACTCGGAATAGAAGTCGAGCGCGGCGACCGAGGCCTCGCGATGGCCGTTGCCGGTCTGCTTGACGCCGCCGAAGGGCAGATGAGTCTCGGCGCCGATGGTGGGAGCATTGACGTAGACGATCCCGGTTTCGAGATCCCGCATTGCCTGGAAGGCCCTATTGACGTCGCGCGTGTAAATGGCCGAGGAAAGGCCGTAGACCACGTCGTTCGCCACCTCCAAGGCCTGCTCGAAGTCGTCGACGGGAATCACCGAGACCACAGGTCCGAAAATCTCTTCCTGAATGATGCGCATCTTCGGATGGCAGTCGCCGAAAACGGTCGGAGCGTAAAAGCTGCCCTTGTCGTAGTCGCCGCCGGTCAATCGCTGACCCCCAGTGAGGAGCTTGGCCCCCTCGTTGCTTCCGATTTCGACGTATTCATGGACGGTTTGCAGTTGCTTCTCGGTGATGAGCGGGCCCACCTGCACCGCGCGATCAAGGCCGTTGCCGACGTGCAGGGCGCGCGCTCGTTCCGCCAGAACCTCGCTGAACTGCTGATAGACCTCCTTGTGCACGACGATGCGGCTCGTGGCCGTGCAGCGTTGGCCCGTGGTGCCGAAGCTGCCCCAGACCGCGCCTTCCAGCGCTAGCTCGAGGTTGGCGTCGTCCATCACAATCATGGCATTCTTGCCGCCCATCTCGAGGCAGACGCGCTTGAAGCTGGAGGCGCAGGCCTTCGAGACCGTGCGGCCTACTTCGGTGGATCCCGTGAAGGAAACGGCACGAACGTCGGCATGGTCGACGATGGGCGCGCCCACTTCGCGGCCGTAGCCAGCCACCAGGTTCACCACTCCGCGGGGGATGCCGGCCTCTTCGAGGATGCCCACCAGGTTGTAAGTGGAAAGCGGCGTATCTTGAGCAGGCTTAATCACCACCGTGTTACCGCAGATGAGCGCCGGCATCATCTTCCAGGAAGGGATCGCCATGGGGAAGTTCCAGGGTGTGATCAGGCCGCAGACCCCGAGTGGGCTGCGGACCGTCATGGCGAACTTGTTGGCCAGCTCCGAGGGCGTCGTCTGCCCGAACTGGCGCCGGCCCTCGCCGGCCATATAGAAGGTCATGTCGATGGCTTCCTGCACATCGCCGCGGGTCTCGGCCAGCACCTTGCCCATCTCGGCCGTCATCTGTTCAGCAAACACTTCTCTGCGCTCGAGCAGCAGACGGGCGGCCCGAAAAAGGATCTCAGCGCGCTTCGGAGCGGGGAACAGCCGCCAGCACTTGTAGGCATCGCGCGCCGCCGCCACGGCGCGATTCACGTCCTCGAGCGTCGAATGCGGGAAGAGCCCGATCAATTCGTCCCGGTTGGCGGGATTCAGGTTTTCGAATGACTCGTGGCTGACCGATTCCACCCACTCTCCGTTAATGAAGTTCTTGTAGACCTTCGGGGGCGCCATACCACATTCCTCCTGGGTTCGGGCGGACAAAGCCGCGCTGGCCATCACGCCGGATGAGTTCCGGTGAGTTGCGGCCAGCTCCGTGGTGTCCCTCAGCTTGGCCGCCCTCAGTATAGCCGATGTGGGGGATCACCAGGGATTACCAAGGGAAGCCCGGGCGCGAGGATCAGCCCAGCGATCTCGTGCTAAACTAACAGATTAGAGGCTCCAGTTGATGGTGGGCCCCCGTGCGTTCCCTAAACTGACATGCGCGAACCTTTTTTGCAACGGCTCGAAAAACGGGTGCTGGTTTGCGACGGCGCCATGGGCACGGAGCTGTACGCCCGCGGGATCTCTTTCAGCCGCTCGTTCGACGAGCTTAATCTGACCCTGCCCCAGCTCGTCAAGGATGTCCATCTCGCCTACATGAAAGCGGGCGCCGACATCATTGAGACCAACACTTTCGGGGCCAACCGCTTCCGGCTGGGTAAGTTCGATCTGGCCGGGAAGGTGCGCGAAATCAATCTGGCGGGAGCGCGCCTGGCGCGTGAGGTGGCGGGCGACGACCTCTATGTGGCGGGCTCGGTGGGCCCGCTCGGACTGAGGCTCGAGCCCCTGGGACCAACCTCGATCGAGGAAGCTTGCGAAGTATTTCGCGAACAGATCGCGGTGCTGGTGGAGGGCGGCGTTGACCTGATCGTGGTCGAGACGATGATCGACCCCAATGAAGCCCGGGCGACACTGCTGGCGGCGCGCCAAGCCGGCTCGCTGCCCGTTGTGGTTCAAATGACCATCGAGGAGGACGGCAACACCCAGACCGGAAGCCGCCCGGAGGACTTCACCCGCGATCTCGCCAAGTGGGGCGCGGACGTGATCGGGCTCAACTGCGGCACGGGTCCGGCGGCTGTGCTGGATGCCCTCGAGCGGATGGCCTCCTCCACCACGCACAAACTTTCCGCCCAGCCAAACGCCGGATTGCCCAGCACGGTTGAGGGCCGCAGCCTTTACCTTTGCTCGCCCGAGTACATGGCCAGTTATGCGCGCCGCTTTATCGACGCCGGCGCCAGGCTGGTGGGAGGTTGCTGTGGGACCACGCCCGCGCACATTCAGGCCATCAAGGCGGCGGTCCGATCGCTGAGGCCGCCGGTGGCGCGGGCCTCGGTCGAAGTGCAGCCGGAGCGAAGGCCCGTCAGCAAACTGGAACCGGTGCCGGTCGCCGAGCGCTCGCGCCTGGGTGCGCGCCTCGCTCGCGGCGAGTTCCCGGTGCTAGTTGAGATTGTCCCGCCGAAGGGCTCCGACGTCACCAAAGAGCTCGACGGTGCCAGCTACCTGCTGGAGCAGCATATCGACGGCGTGGTGGTGCCGGACGGCTCCGGCTCGACGGCGCGCCTGAGCGCTCAGACCCTGGCCATTCTGCTGGAGCAGCGTGTGGGCGTGGAGTCGCTGCTGTTCCACAGTTGCCGCGATCGCAGCGTGTTGCGCATTCAGTCGGACCTGCTCGGCGCTCACGCCCTGGGGATCAGGAACATCCTGGCCATCACGGGTGAGCCGCCGCCCCTTGCCCTCTATCCCGGTGCGAGCTCCATCTTCGACGTGGACTCGATCGGCCTGGTGAACGTCCTCAGCAACCTGAACCGCGGTCTCGACGTGGGCGGAAACCCGCTGGGCGCCCGGACCGCCTTCGTGATCGGCGTGGGCGTGAACCCTTTCGCCCCCGACGCCGACGAGCAATTCCGCCGGTTTGAGTACAAGGTGGAGGCCGGTGCGGATTTCGCTTTGACGCAACCCGTCTTTGACGTTTCCAAGCTCGCCCGCTTTCTCAGCCGCCTTCATGACTTCCGGATTCCCGTGCTGGCGAGCATCATGCCCCTCACCAGTTTCCGCCACGCCGAGTTCATGAACAACGAGGTGCCGGGCATCGTGATCCCACCGCCGATCCTCGATCGGATGCGCCGGGCGGACACCGGCGACAAAGCGCGCGCCGAAGGTGTGAAGATCGCCCAGGAAATTCTGCTGGAGGTGCGGGAGCTGGTTCAGGGTGCGGTGATCTCGGCGCCTCTGGGCCGCTACGCCATGGCGGTGGAAGTGTTGGCGGCGCTGGGCGCCAGCGCCACCAAGGATTGAAGCTTGGAGGAGATGTCGAGTGGGTCCGATCAGAAAATCATCCCTCACCCCTCGGAGGAGCCGGTGAATCAAACGGCCCCGCCCGGCGCGGGCGCCCCAGGCAAGTCCGCCAAGGGCGACAGCTTCGAAAAGAATCTTGAGCGCCTCGACGCGATCGTGCGCGATCTCGAAGACGCAGAACTGCCCCTTGAGAAGACCCTGGAGCTTTACGAGGAGGGCATGCGGCTCACCGGCATCTGCCAGCAGCAGCTCGAAGCGGCCGAAGGACGGGTGGAGATTCTGCGCAAGCGTGCCGGCGGCAGGGTGATGGCGGAACCCTTTGAAGACGAGGAGCCGAAAGCACCTTAGTAGCCGGCCAACAATAAGACCCTTCTGATTGGGTGAAATCAGACAATGGAGGATTTGGGGATGGCGTCGTATTATCGGTAATTATGTGAAGAAATCGCTTGCAGCGAGGGCCTCTTTAATGTCAGAATTCGTCCTAACAGCCTCAAAAAGGAGGAATTCAGACATTGGCGATCACCCGCTATGACGACCGCAAGCTGGTGGACTTCTTTCAAGCACAGAAGATCTGCACGATGCCCGAACTCAAGGCGGCGTTGGGGACCGCTGTCGACAGGACCGTATGGCGCAAACTCAAGAGCCTGGCGTATCGGACGAGTTATTCGCACCGGGGGGCGTATTACACGTTGGATCGGATCGCACGGTGGGACTGGCAAGGGCTGTGGTTTTACGCGCCGGCTCACTTTTCCCGGCACGGGACACTTCTGAAGACCGTGGAGCATTTCGTGATGACCTCGGAAGGCGGCTACACGGCCGGGGAGTTGGAAGCGGTGCTGGGGGTGGGAGTCAAAGAACCCTTGTTCAGGTTGATGGAACAGAAGCGTCTGAAGCGAGATGGGACGGGAGCGCTCTACGTGTACTACGCGGCGGCCTCGGAACAAGCGCAGGCCCAAAGAGCGTATCGACAAGCCGAGGAAGCCAGATCGCGGTATCCGAGTTCGGCGGCCCCTCGAGTGCTGGCCGTGGAAGAGATCCGGGCGGCCGTGATTTTGTTTTGGAGCCTGTTGGACGAGCAGCAGCGGCGATTGTATGCGGGGCTGGAGTCGATGAAGCTGGGAGCAGGAGGAGACCGGAGCTTGGCGGAACTCTTGGAGGTCGATGTCGGGGCCGTCGCGCGGGGTCGGAAGGAGCTTTTGAGCGGCGACATTCTGCGGGACCGGGTGCGCCGTGTGGGCGGTGGGCGTGTGGCCGTGGAAAAAAAACCCCCGACGTGATTCAGAGGATTGAAAGCCTCCTCAAACACGACACCGCCGGCGATCCCATGACGGGGCTCAAATGGACCCGCAAGACCACCGAGAAGGTGGCGCAGGAATTGAACCGGGAAGGCATCGCTATCGGGCGCCAGACCGTGAGCCGCCTCCTCTATAAATTGCGCTATTCGCTGAAAGTCAATCGCAAGATGATTGCGCGCCAGAAGGACCCCTGCCGGGATCAGCAATTCGTTCATATCGCCCAGCAAAAGCAGCGACATATCCAGCGGGAACTGCCGGTCATTTCGGTGGATGCCAAGAAGAAGGAGATGGTCGGAAACTTCCGAAACGCCGGCGCCCTCTGGACGCGCGAGCCTGTGGCGGTGGCCGACCACGACTTCCGCAGCGATGCCCAAGGGATGGCCATTCCTTATGGCATCTACGATCCCGTGGCCAATCGGGGGGCCTTGTTCATTGGGACCAGCCATGAGACCTCCGAGTTTGCCGCCCAGGCCATCGCCCGTTGGTGGGATCGGGAAGGACAGAAGCGTTATCCCGGTGTCGACGCCTTGCTGATCCTTTGTGACTCCGGCGGCTCCAGCGACTATCGCCGCTGGGCTTGGAAGGACCAGATCATCCAAAAGCTCTGTGATCCGTTTGGGTTGAAGGTCACAGTCTGCCATTATCCGCCCGGCGCCTCCAAGTGGAATCCCATCGAACATCGCCTCTTCAGCTTCGTCAGCCTGAACTGGGCAGGCAGACCCCTGGATTCTTACAAGACGATCCTCAACTATGTGCGGACCACGACCACCGCCACGGGCCTGGCGGTGAGCGCTTCGATGCTCAAGGGATTCTACCAGACGGGACAAACGGTACCTCATGAACGTCGGCGAGCGCTGCGCATCACGCACGACAAAATTTTGCCGCAGTGGAATTACACCCTATGGCCAACGCACAGGAACTGAAAAATGGGAACTTATTTTTGGGACGCCGCTTAGT
>DATDGR010000236.1:0-4784 GCA_036521995.1 Terriglobia bacterium
TTGCTGGAGCGGCGCCCCGACATCGCGGCCGCCGAGCGCCAGATGGCCGCCGAGAACGAGCAGATCGGCATTGCGAAGTCGGCTTATTATCCGGCGCTCACCCTCGGAGGGACGGCGGGCTTCGAAACCGCGGATTTCGTCAAGTGGCTCTCCTGGCCCAGCCACTTCTGGTCGGTGGGTCCTCAGCTAGCCGAGACGCTCTTGGACTTCGGCAAGCGCCGCGCCCAGGTCGGCGAGGCGCAGGCTGCCTACGATGCCACCATCGCCAATTATCGGCAGACCGTCCTGACCGCCTTTCAGCAGGTGGAGGACAACCTGGCGGCTTTGCGGGTCCTCGCCAACGAAGCACAAGCCGAGGAGGATGCCGTCAGAGCGGCCCAACAGGCCCTGGACATCTCTACCTACCAGTACAAGGCCGGAACCGTTTCCTACCTTAGCGTGATCACGGAACAGACCATCCTTTTGCAGGACCAGGTGCAGGCTGTCAGCATCCTCACGCGGCGCTTGACCTCCAGCGTTCTGCTGGTCGAGGCTTTGGGCGGCGGATGGGATTCCTCCACTCTGCCCAGCCAGACTGACCTGAGTCATGGCAAGTAGGGATAGGCAAGAGGGATGTAACCCTCCTGCTACCGTAAGCAGAGCCAAAGTTAGGTAACAGGGTGGAGTGCGGCCCCGGAAAGGCTCAGGGAGCAGTCGAAGCCTGCTTGACCCTCTGCTTATGCCTTCGATAGACTTGAAAAGGGAGTTCTCAAACCCTTCAAGTGAAAAAAGAAACCCTGATCACAGCGGTGGTTTTCCTGAGTTTTGGCTTCCTTGCCGGATACGTCTATCGGGCCCAGACTTCGGCTGGCGAGGCGCAAGCTGGCACCGAGGTGACCTCCCCGGTGAACCAAACGGCCGGACCAAGCGCCGCCTCCGATGCCTCCCGCGCTGCTCTGCCGCCGGGCCATCCGCCCCTCGAAGACACAGCAGTGGTCCAGACGCTCGAGCAGCAGGCGGCCGGCAATCCCCAGGACCCGGCGCCCGCCTTGCAGCTGGCCAATTATCATTATGACCACGGCAACTTTGATCAGGCCATCGTGTGGTACCAAAAAGGGCTCAAGCTCGATCCGAAGAATGTGAGTGCCAGCACCGACCTCGGTACCTGTTATTTCAATCTGGGAAGATTCGACGACGCTCTGCAGCAGTTTCACCGCTCGTTGGCGATTGCGCCTCAACACCAGCCTACACTCTTCAACATTGTGGTGGTCAACCTGGCCGGTAAACACGATTACCAGGCGGCCGAGACGGCTTACCAAGCCCTGCACCGCCTGAATCCGAATTATCCGAACCTCGATCAACTGAAGCAAAAGCTGGACCAGGCGCGGGCCTCCGGTTCGTAGTTGAATTACACGTTCCAAAACGAGAGTTCTCTTCTGGTTGTAATGGCCACTTCCAGCCGACATGCCGCTAGAGGCTGCCCGGAGCAGTGCGAGGGGAAGGTGGAGCTACGGGAGATGAGGGCCTTCCTAGCATCCTGCATCGGGCTGTTGCCATCCGATTAATTATGGGTGAATTTCTCGGGTACTTGATCGACGTTGTCTTCCTGCTGTGGATGGCGCGCCTGTTGTACAGCAGTCTGCGGCGGCTCTTCGCATCGAAAGCTGGTGCGCAGGGTCCGCGAGACACCTCGTCGCCGAGATCCACGGGCAGGACACAAGGCGAGATGGCGCGCGACCCGGTCTGCGGTATGTTCGTTTCCACTGAGCTCTCCCGCCGCCTTAAATGGAAGGGCGAGGTGCTTCACTTCTGCTCGACAGAGTGTCTAGAAAAGTATCAAGCTCAAACCCGGGCTTCGTGAAGCCGGCGACGCGCATTCGACCGGAATTCGCCCGCTGAGATTCATCGAGAGGTGTCCGAAACTCCTCTTTACCTAGCCTACAAGCGAGCCGCCAAGCTTCCACTCCCGAGTCTCAGCGCCGCCCACGCGGATGGGACTCCTTCGAGCCTCCGCTTTCCGAGTTCCCACCGAAAACCGATCCTGATTTTACTGTAAGCGATTGATAATATTTTAAAGCCAGCCTCTCAGCGAAGCTCGACCGCTTGGGTTTGTTTTGGGTTTCTTTCTGGCTCGCGCAGCTGGCTTCTAACGCCGGACGCAGAATAACTTCCGAGTGACCCGTTATCCAGGAGCTTCGCTGCGTACTAGTCCTCGATCCCATCCCGACGAAACCGAGCTGCGTCGCCTCTTTTTAGACGATTCCGGACTGCTCACTTCAGCGCGGATCGACGAACTGAGGTTTGTCAACTTGTCCAGCCAAGCGACCATTCGTTGTGCGTCAGCAGCATCCGGGCCATACTCGTGCGCGGGCTAAAAGTGCGCCAGAGTAGCGCGGCCTCTATCGCGAGCAGCTACCATGGATCAATGTGCGCGGGCGCGGAACATTTTCATCCTTCATTGCGGTACCAAGGACCCTGTCTTACTCGTGCCGCAGAGCCGCCAGCGGATCAATTCGGGACGCCCGCCTTGCCGGCGCATAGCCAGCGAGAATCGCGGCGCTTAGGAGGACGACACCGGCCAGCGCCAGGGTTCCCGGATCATTGGGCTGGGTCTCGAACAGAAACGATTTGACAAGCTGGAACGCGCCTAACGCGGCAGGCACGCTGATCGCGAGTCCCACCGCCGCCAGTATTAGAACGCGGCGCAGAACCATCCATACCACGGCGGCGCGTTGCGCGCCCAGAGCCATACGGATTCCAATCTCGCCGACCTGCCGCGCGACGATGTAGGACATCGTCCCGTAGAGTCCCAAGCACGCGGTCAGGAGAGCGAGAACCGCGAAACCCGTACACAATTTCGCGAACATGACTTCGTGGCTGATCGTCCGATCGATTTCCGCTGCCTGCGTGACCACGTTGGTGACCGGTATGCGGGAATCTGCCTCCCGCACGATCTCATGCACACTCTTGACGTACCTCAGCGGATCACCCGCAGTATGCAGCGCGTAGGTCATTCCGTCCGGAGAAGTCTGGCTCACCGCTATGAACACGGTCATCGGACTCTCCTCTTTCAGACCACCGTACCGCAGGTTAGCCGACACGCCGACGATTTCGAGATCGCGCTTCTCGTCCAGAAACGTGATGCGCCGGCCCACCGGATTCTCGTTCCCGAAGTAAGTCCGTGCCAGCCGCTCGCTGATCACTGCAACCGGCGTGGAGCCCGGTTGGTCGCGCTCGTCAATCTCACGCCCGGCCAGGATCGGAATCTGCATCGTCGTGAGGAAACGCGGTCCGGCGACCAGGACGCTTGCGCCTTCGACGGTAACGGCGCCGATCTTCATGGTCCCCCTGTATGTCTTCCCGGCACGGTCGGCGTTGATGATCGAGGATTGCGAAAGCGTCGCGCTGCTCACTCCGGGGATTGATTCGAAGCGCTTGCGCAGGTCCTCGTAGAAAGTGGCGATCTCCGGGTCGCGATGCCCGGCCTGGCGCACATTCAACGAGAACAGAAGGATGTTCTCGCGGGCGTACCCCAGTTGGACAGAGTGCAGCTTATTGAGTGTCCGGACAAACAGACCCGCGGCGACCAGGATGAGAAAAGAGATCGCGATTTGGGCGACCACCAGAACGTGCTGCGCGCGGCGGCGCGGTCCGCCCCCGCGGCCATTCTTTAGCGCGGGCATGACGTCCGGACGCGTCGACTGAATCGCTGGAGCGAGGCCAAACAGCAGGCCGCAAGCCACTGAGAGCGCCGCCGTCAAGCCCAGCACCTTCCAGTTCAATTCCGCGTGCAGCGTAAAGTTCTCCTGCCCGTTGGAAAGCAGCAACGTCAGCGATCGCACGCCCCAGATCGCAAACAAAACCCCTAACGCTCCGCCGAGCGACGCCAGCATCACACTCTCAGTAAGCAACTGCCGCACCACGCGGAACCGTCCCGCTCCCAGGCTGAGCCGGACAGCCATTTCGCGGCATCGCGCGGCGGCCCTTGCCAGCAGCAGATTGGCGATGTTCGCGCACGCGATCGCCAGGATCAATCCCACCATCATCAGGAGCATGTACAGAGGCTTGGAATATTTGCGGCGCAAGCTACCCAGACCGGCGGCGCCGGGATTCAGAGTCAGCGCGGGCAGTTTGGCGCGCTCACCGTCGGTCGTCGCGGTGGTGGCAACCCATTGATGGAAACGAGGAGCCAGCACTGCCTGCGCCTGGGCCATGCTGACGCCGGGACGCAGACGGCCCATCATTTCGATCCAGTAGAAGTTTTCGTTGGGATACATACGAGCCGCTTGGGCGCCGTCCACGAGCAGATTCGTGTGCAACGGAAGGTAGAGGTCCGGCGCCGCTTCAGGGTCCACTCCGAAGAATTCCGGCGGCGCGACGCCGATCACGGTGAAGGGAATGTTATCGACGAGAATCGACTGTCCAATCGCATTGGGCGGTCCCCCAAAGCGATTCTGGCTTGTCGCAAAACTGATCACGGCGACCGGCGCCGCGTCTGCACGGTCGTCTTCGGAATCGATCAGACGTCCCGCGGCCGGCAACACTGCCAGGCCGCGAAAATATTCGCCAGTGACGTACTCCGCACTGGCACTTGTGGCCTGCCCGTGGATAGACAGGTTACGGGTTTGTCCGTTGAAGTATCCGAAGAGCGTGGAAAAGACGGAATTCTCCTCTCGAAGCGTCTCGAACGCGCCGTACGGGAACATCCCGCTGACCATGGCGCCTTTGTCGCCCGGCCAAAGAATGCCTTGTACCCCGTGTATGACGTGGACCCATTGTTTGCTGCCGTCGAAGGGCGGCCGGCT
>DATDGR010000237.1:0-3466 GCA_036521995.1 Terriglobia bacterium
AATCGCCGCCAGACTCCCCTGGCCGCATTTCACACACTCCTGGGTCTCGGAACCGACCAAAAATCAACAAAGTACGAACAAATCCGGGGAGCGAGGGATCTTTGCCCCAACCCATTGGGGTCTGCTGAAGCAACCGGATAATCAGAAGATGGCTAGCCGACTGCCGGCCGAGTGAGGGCGCGAGGCGTCAAAGCCCAGGGAACATCGCGGCTCCGAGGGCTTCGTTCGCTCCTGCACTGATCACGTCTGTTCTCAGCGCGCGGCAGCGGCGCCTCGTGCCGCGGCCCTCTGGATGGCGGCGTTCACGGCGCCGCGCAATTGCGATCCGGTCTCCTCGGAAAGGCGCTGGCTCAGCGCCGAAATCGTGGTCAGGATCACCATCTCTGATACTCCCACAAGCTGGTCCGGAGGCGGGTCCGGACGGATCAGCAACAGTTTGACCCAGTCCGCCAGCAGCGCCCACAGGGGCGAGTTCTCATCGATCGGCATAGATTCTCTCCTTTAGTCGAGTTTGAGGCCAAGCTTCGGACGCTGGGGAGATCACTCGCAGCATTACAGCGCGTGTCTCCCGCCAGTCGCACACGTCTCGGCCGGCATCGAAGAATAGTGCCGAATCTCGAGGAATCGTTACACTCGTCCGGCCCGAAGCCAGCTCGCTGCAGCTGCGATCGCTCAAGACTGGCCACCTCATGAAAAAGACCGTCCTTTCCGTCGTGCCGTTGGCTGTTCTGGCGGCCATCGCTGCCGAGACGATCCCGGCGAACCCGGAGCCGTCACTTCGGGAAGCGGCCGGGCGGATTGGACTGCTGGTGGGCGTGGCGGTGGATCCCGTCCACTTCTCCGAGGCGGCCTATGCCGGTACCCTGGCGCGCGAATTCAACATGGTTGAACCCGAAAACGTCATGAAATGGAGGCACACCGAGCCGGCGCGGGGCCAGTTCGACTTCGATCCTGGCGACCAGGTGGTGGCCTTCGCCAAGGCGCACCAGATGAGGGTGAGGGGCCACAACCTGCTTTGGGCCGTTCGCAATCCGGCCTGGCTGGCGGGCGGACATTTCACCGCGCCCGAACTGCGGGAGATCATGCATCAGCACATCGCACGCGTGTCCGGCCACTATGCGGGAAAAGTGTTTGCCTGGGACGTAGTAAACGAGGCCTTCGACGGGCACGGCAGGCTGAGCCACTCAATCTGGTTTGACCAGCCGGGAATCGGTCTGGCGGGGCAGGGGACAGCTTACATCGAGCAGGCGTTCCGCTGGGCCCGCGAGGCTGATCCGAAAGCGCTGTTGTTCTATAACGACTACGCGGCCGAGGGCCCGAACGCCAAGTCAGACGCGATTTACGCTATGGTGAAGGATTTCAGGCGCCGCGGCGTGCCCATCGATGGCGTGGGTCTCCAGATGCATCTCTCCCTTCAGAAGGCCGCGACAGGCTCTTCACTGGCTTCACTCGATGCCAACATCAGCCGGCTGGCCGGGCTCGGGTTGCAAGTTCACATCACCGAAATGGACGTGGGACTGCCGCTTGGCGCCGACGGGCAACCCTCGGATCCGGCGGGCGCCCAGCGACAGGCTGATCTTTACGGGCAGGTTGCCCGCGCCTGTGCCACCAATCCCGGCTGCACCGCTTTTCAAACCTGGGGCTTTACAGACAAGTACTCCTGGATTCCGGTTTTCACACACGGCCAGGGGGGAGCTGGCCTGCTCTTCGACGCCGAATATAAGCCGAAGCTTTCCTATGATGCGGTCCTTAAGGCGTTTGAATCGGTCGAGCGACCGCCGGGCAGGCCCGCCCAATGAAGCGGATGATGGCTTACTGGAGGCTCGTCGCGGCGTGGCGCTGTATATCCGGCCTCGAGGCGGGGCGGCCACCAGGGCCGTCCCGCTCCCGAGGGTGTCAAAGCCTGAGAGGTCGGACACCGCTATGTTACGGCGTGAGAAACCGAGCCATGGTCTTGACCATGGTGCCGTTGGCGTCATCGTCCTTGACGGCCCAAACGTAGGCTCCGCCAAGTCCCTTGAAGGTGATATAGAGCATCTTCAGAGACACGGTGAGCGGGTTGTCGTAAGTGTAGAACGTTCCAGGAGTGGGGTCGAAGAGCGAGACGGCGATCCTCTGAAGATCGAAGTAGGAGGTGTATCCATTGGGCAGCAGATTCACCAGCGTGGAATAGGTGGCAAGACCCGGCGTCAACAGGACGTCGCATCCGGGTGTATTGCCGCTCAGATCGGTACACAGGCCGGTTCCGTTGGCCAACGGAACGGGAGACGGCCCCGTGGAGTTCTGATACAGGCCGTTGTTGACGTCAGGAGCGCCCGTCCAGCCCGCGCCGTAGAGAGGCACACCCATCGTGTACTTGGACGGCGGCACGCCGGCCTGAAGATAAGCGGTCACGGTTGAGTCGATATCGAGACCCTGGCCGTACAGAGGATCCTTGATGGAATCAAACAGCGACGAGGCGTCATTGGTTTGGGTCTCCCACGATCCGGCATAGTTGTAGCCGTCGACGGTGATGAAATCAACCGCCTGCGCTGCCTGGGCCAGGTTGATGTTGACATAGTTCTGCGCGCCCGCAGGTCCGTCAAACGACAGGAGATACTTTTTGCCGGTGGTGGCAGAGAGCTGGTTGAGCTGTCGGCGGAATTCCTGCAGCAGGAGGGTGAAATTCTGCGTATCGGTCGAGGTCGGGAATTCCCAATCGATGTTGATTCCGTCGAATAAACCCGGCGCGGTGATTCCGGGAGCCACGTTGCCGGAGATAAACAGGCTGATGCAGGAAGCAGCGAGTGCTTGGCGCCCCGCCTGGGTGCTGGCGGCGGTGGAAAAGGCCGCAGTGTTCGAAGCTGAAGAGCCGCCGATGGAGATCAGAACGTTGAGGTTGGGATAAAGCTGTTCGAGTTGCTGAAGGGCGGCGAAATTGCCAAATAGCGGGCCGGGGTAAGGCTGGCCGTTGACGCTGGGAAGATAGGGATCCTGATAATCGGCCCACGTGTCAGCCAGGACGCACGCGGCCGACGGACTCGCGGTGAGGTTCGAGAAGGCATAAAGCAGGTGCGTCAGCTTGCTCGCGATCCCATTCTGTTGCAGATTGGCGACGTTGTAGCCTGCGTAATAGATGCTCCACTCCTCGAAATATCCTCCGACGATCTTGCCTTGGCGTGTGTTTTGACCGAATAACGGAAGACCGGACATCGTCAGGGCCAACAAGCCCGCGAAGGCAGTCCGGTAGATGCGGTCTGAGGGAGTCTTTGTCATGGCTAATGCCTCCATAGTTGGAATAGTAGGGACGGCGAGTATAGGTCGAGTGGATGGATTTGGCAACACCGCGTATCGCGCAGCCTAAAATGTAACCGGTGGGGTATCGTCGCGCAATTTGAAAATGTAACCCGTTATGGATACGGGTTACGTGATGAGTTGGGCTTCGAGAAGAGACTATCTGCGGAAGATTTATGCTCGCTATCAGGAA
>DATDGR010000238.1:0-23043 GCA_036521995.1 Terriglobia bacterium
TTCCTGATAGCGAGCATAAATCTTCCGCAGATAGTCTCTTCTCGAAGCCCAACTCATCACGTAACCCGTATCCATAACGGGTTACATTTTCAAATTGCGCGACGATACCCCACCGGTTACATTTTAGGCTGCGCGATACGCAGGCTGGTCCTTTTCCGGCTCCGCCGGTATACTGAGGCAGCCTTCAGGACGGAATCTCTATCAAGGACTGGTTACTCGCTGGATGGGTGACGAAACCGGACTCCGCGAATCTCACACCGCAACCACTGTCGCGGAGGCGCTTGGCGAGACGCCGGACAGCAGCTTGCGGAGGTGCTTTAATCAGATTCGCGAGATGATCGTGCACGGCCGCCTCGCACCTGGCAGCCGGATCGTGGAAGCCGATCTCACCGAAAGGCTGGGCGTAAGCCGCACGCCGGTCCGCGCCGCCCTGCATCTTCTCCAGAAGGAAGGCTATGTGTTGGCCACGGCGGCCGGAAGCCGCAAAGCCCGCCTGGCCATTGCACCTCTGACGAAGGAAGACGCGCGCGAACTTTACGCCATCGTGGGCCATCTTGAAGGCCTGGCCGCCCGATCCACGGCTCGCCTGGAATCAGGTCAGCGCGTACCCGTCGTCACGAAACTGAGAGATACCAACAACGAGTTGCGCGAGCTCTACGAGCAGGGACGAGGCGACCCCAACCGCATCTTTGAGCTGGACCAGAGCTTTCATCAGATCCTCGTGGAGGCGAGCGCAGGCCCGCGCCTCCTGGAGTTGCAACGGTCCATCAAGCCTCAGACGGAGAGGTATTGGCGCTTGTACGCCAGCGCCATTCTGGATCGGCTCGGCCTCTCCGTGGGCGAGCACTTGCTCATCATCCAGGGCATCGAGAGCGGCGATGGCGATGCTGCCGAGCGGGCCGTGCAGATGAACTGGGAGAACGGCGCTGAGCGCTTGTCTCGCGTGATCGATACCCTCGGCGAGCGCGGCAGTTGGTGAGGCCTCACAACGTTACCCGAGGCCAAGAACCGCACCGCGAGGATCACTTTCAGCCGGCGCGGACGAGCGGCCGCGGCTTCCGCGGTCATGGTCACCAACCGTTTTCTCGCGCCGCCCTAGCTGAAGTTTCAACGAAGGACAGCTAGCAATCCACGTGGTCGCGGAACTTCAAGTCGAGGGCCATCTTATGGGCCCCAGCGATGCGATGGGAAAAATCGCGCATCTCTTCCTCCGGCATAGGCTCAAAATTTCGGGCGAGCAGCGCGTTCTGCCTGATCATCTCGTGAGTCGGCATGCCTACGACGGCGGCCGCGACCGGAAGGCTCCAGGAGTATTGCAGCAGTTTCGCTGCGCTGCTTTGGTCCGAACCGCTTCCGACCAATGCCTCCTGCCCCATAATCTTCATCGCTAGAATGCCCAGGTTCTTCTGACGCGCCACCGGCAGAGCGACCCGCTCGAAGCTCGTTTGGATAGCCGGATTGGGCACCATGCCGTGCTCGCCATCCTTCATGCCTTGCCTTGCCGCGTTGAGGGCCATCTGGACGCAGTCGAATTCATGGCGTTCGAGGGCGGTCTTGAGAACTTCCGGGTCGTTGTGACAGGTAATGCCGACGAAGCGCGTCAACTTCTCATCCCGCATCTTGTAAAGCGCATTCAGCACCCCATTCGGGGCCTCGATTTTCATCAGGTCGTCAGCGTCCATTAGAGCATGCACGTGGATCAGATCGATCTCGCTCGTCTGCAGCCGCTTCAAGCTGCCTTCCAGGATTCGCCGCGCCGTGTCGCCGTCGCGCGGCTCGATTTTGGTGGCGAGGAAAAACTCCTTCCGCCGCGTCTTAGCCACTTGACCCACCCAGCCTTCGCTGCGCCCGTCGCCGTAACCATAAGCCGTGTCCAGGTAAGTGATGCCGGAGTCGAGAGCCAGATTGATCGCCTCCACCGCCGCCTCATCGGTGCGGTACATCAGCAGTCGGCTGCCGCACCCGAGAGCGAGAATCGAGACGCGCGCGCCCGTCTTGCCCAAAACGCGCGTCGGCATCAGTTTGGCGGCCCCGGCTTCTGAGCCCAGCGCCGCCGCGGCGAGACCCGCCAGTGTCGATTGTTCCAGGAACTTCCGCCTTGAATACCGGTTCGCCATCATGACCTCCTTGTGCCCGCTTTTGCGATTCTCGTTCCGAAATCATCTGAAGTAAAGCGTTATTGCGGACCGCGGACCCGCTGACCGCGGCTAGGTCGCCCTACCAGATGACCATGGATTCTTCGAAGAGCCGACCCAGGTCGTCCGGACCGGCGGGGCGTGGCGACAGCTTGGTCACACGGTGTTGGGGCAGGGTGCCTTCCACGAGTGCCGGGATGTCTGACGATTGATACCCGAGGTCACGCAGCCCGTTTGGGGTCCGCAGGTCGTGCATCAGGGCGATGATCTGATCCGCGAGAATCCTGCCGGCGTCTTCCGGCCGCACGTGGTCAGCCTTGGCGCCGAGTATTTCGGCCGCTCTGAGGTGGCGTTCGGGACAGGCCGGCGACGTGAAGCGATAGACTGCGGGCGCATTGACGATGACCGAGATCCCGTGTGGTACCAGAGGATGTGCCACCGGGTAGCCGAGGGCCCGGTAGTCTCTCACCAGACCGGACACGGGATAGGACATACCATGTGGCAAATGCACCCCGGCATTTCCAAAACCAATCCCGGCATAGGCAGCGGCCAGCAACATGGAGGCGCGCGCCTCATCGTCATCCGGATCCGCGACCGCACGTCGCAGATAGGCGGCGACAAGCCGGAGGCTTTCCAGACTCCAAACATCGCTAATGGGGTTGGAGCCCTGGTAGGCGGGCCGCAGAATCGGCCGCTCCGGCCGTGGACGCTGTCCGAAGGGCAGGGCTGTATAAGACTCGATGGCGTGGCTCAACACGTCCAGCCCGGCAGACGCGGCCACCGCCGCAGGTTGTGTTCTGGTATTTTCCGGGTCGATGAGGCCCAGCGTCGGTTTCAGGCGACGATGAGCGATGCCCGTCTTGGCATGCAGTGAGACAAAGTCAAAAATGGCCACTCCGGTGGTTTCGCTGCCCGTGCCGGCCGTGGTGGGTATGGCGACCAGGGGTTTGAGAGGGCCAGGGACCGGTTGGCCCCGGCCGATGGGCGGATTGACGTAGTCGAGGAAATCGGCCGGATAACAACTGTACAGATTGGCCGCCTTGGCGGTGTCGATGGTCGAACCGCCGCCGATGGCGACCAAGGCGTCGAAGTTGTCAGCCTGGGCGGCTGAGGCCGCTTCGCGAAACGATTCCTCGGTCGGCTCCACATGGACGCGATCGAAGATCGAGACGCGGATCTTATGCTTTTCCAGGGCTTCGAGCGCGGTGGTGACGGGTGGCTGGGCGCGCAGGTTGGGATCCGTGAACACCAGCACGTGTTCCTTGCCCAGGTCTGCCAATTCCGCGCCCACTTCACGCGTTACCCCTAAGCCGAACCTGATGGCAGACGTCGCCATCTCGAATGCATATTCATTCATCACCACAGCCTCTCGACCGAGACCGTCGTCTTGTTTTCAGGCGGCCGCTCGCCACGCATACTGACGATGCAATTCTCCCACACCTGGCAGGACTGCGGTTGTGCTGATAAGCAATTGTGCTTCATGACGGTCAACTCGAAAACTGCCATTCTCTCTGCGCTCCTTTGGGCTCTTCCACGTCGCCGTCACGAGAGCGTTGAGCCGGTCCTGGCGGGATTTAACCCACGGGGCATAGTGCCTCCCTGTCGTCTCGATGGAAGCGTGGCCGAGCAGCCTGGAGACTTCTCCCAGTGGTATCCCGGCCTTAAGCCACTTAACCGCTGCCCTGTCCCTCAGTTGGTGAGGATGACCTTGCGGAAGTTCCGCCTCAATGAACAAGGCTCGCAGTGCCACTTCTTGACCGCCGTTTCGGGTTGCCGAAGCAGCTGTTCCAGAAAACGTAATTCGGGTGGCCGTTCGCCACGTCCACCAATTCCTTGGTTGACACCCCCGCGTAAAGCCTGCCCTGAGCCTGTCGAAGGCGGGGGGTCCAAGTCAGTTTAGTAGAAGCTGGATTCCCGCTTTCGCGGGAATGACCACCAGGGGTGATTTTCGACAGAGCCGGTAGCCACTGCACGCGTTTTTGTGCCGTGGGATCTTCTGCGCGACCTAAGAACCCACGACACGAAAGGCGCGGCACACCGAGGTAGCGCGACCATCCCCAGCCCAAGCCGGTTTGTGCCGGTCGCGTTTTCCAGCGGCTAATCGAAGTGCGTCCCGTAGCTGCGCAGGCTGGCCGCGCCGTAGCTTCCGCTCGAACCCTCGATCTTCACCGTGACGCTGTGCCGCCCCGCCGGGAAAGATACCGGCGCCCGGTCAACCGTCCCAGCCGCCGTGCAATAGGTGCGAGCGATCTGGCCGGTGTCGACTTCGGTGCTCTCCGAGACTCTGCCGTCGCCGGTGACGTAACAGTCGTGCTGCCAGCCGCCGGTCCGGGTGGCGCCGTCCACCTCAAACGTTAACGTCACGCTGAAGCTCTCGCCCGGCCGGGTCAGGTGCCAGTCGGGCGAACTGAGGAGCAGTGTTTGCGGACCCAACCGGTCGAGGTTGATCCGGATGTCGCGGGCGGAATTGGCTCCAGTGGTTCCGGTCGCGGAGTAGAGGCTCGAAAGTGGAGGAAAGCTGTACGTCACCCGGCCCTGACTGCAGGTGGTGTTGGCGTAGCTCGCCACCGTGCCGGGCGCGCACCGCCTCACATACTGCGGCAGCGGCCCCGCGAAGGGGCCGGACGGACCGGACCAGCAGCCGAGTGCAGCTAGTAGAATGAGGGTTCCAAAAAATGGCTTCATTGCGCGACCTTGTCTAACAGTTCGTTGAAAAACTCGCCCGGCGTGTCATTCTGAGGAGCCGAAGGCGACGAAGAATCTCGCAAGTCAGTTGATTTGGCAAAAGCAGATTCTTCGCGGAGTTTTACCCTGAGCTCCTTCGCCACGCTCAGGACCATTCGCCAAGGAAGAGCGAACGGGCTCAGAATGACAGGTCGGAGCATTTTTCAACGAACTGCTAATACTACTGTGTTACAAAGTGTGATATCCTCCGGCTATGAGCGCCGTCATTCCGGCGCCAGGCCCGCAGGAGAAGCGCTTTGCGGCTTACATGGATGGCCTGGCGCAAGCCGCGGAGCACGCCGACCGCAGGATTCCCTTGCGAAATTACTGTATGGGGTTGTTGTTGCCAGGGGAGCGCAAGAGCGTTGAGCCCATGGCGGCACGCTTGGCCCCCGATAACGTGCGGCGCGTCCATCAGTCTCTGCACCATTTGGTGGCGGACGCACCCTGGAGCGACGAGGCGATGTTGCAGCAGGTGCGCCGTTACGCCCTGCCCGCTATGGAAACGACGGGGGCGGTGGTGTGCTGGATCGTGGATGACACGGGATTCCCCAAAAAAGGCACTCACTCCGTCGGGGTGGCGCGGCAGTATTGCGGCCAGGTGGGCAAACAGGAGAACTGCCGGGTAGCGGTGAGTCTCTCGGTCGCGACCTGGACTGCGAGCCTGCCTATTGCTTGGCGACTCTACTTGCCAGAGGGCTGGGCCCGGAAGGGCAGGCTCCGACGGCAAGCGGGAGTTCCTGAGGAGGTGAAGTTTCAAACCAAGCCCCAGATGGCGCTGGAGCAGATTCGCCGAGCCGTCGAGGAAGGGATTTCCCGGGGTGTGGTGGTGGCCGACGCCGGCTATGGGATCGACAGTCAGTTTCGCGCGGGTCTGACGGAGTTGGGGCTGGAGTATGTGCTCGGGGTGCAATCGTCCACTACGGTATGGAAACCCGGGCAGCAGCCTCTGCCCGCCCGGCCCTGGAAAGGAAGAGGCCGACCCCCTCGATTGCTGCACCGCGATCGGGGACATCGGCCCCTCTCGGTGAAGCAGTTGGCGCTGGCCCTGCCGGCTTCGGCCTGGAAGGGAGTGACTTGGCGCCAGGGCAGCGCACGAACTCTGCGCTCGCGTTTTGCGGCCGTGCGCCTGCGTCCGGCCCATCGGGATTACTGGCAGGCCGAACCCCATCCGGAAGAGTGGCTGCTCATCGAATGGCCGCGAGGGGAAGTCGAGCCCACCAAGTACTGGCTTTCGACCCTGCCCACCGAGACCTCCCTCCCCAACCTGGTCAAGCTCGCCAAACAGCGCTGGATCATTGAGCGCGACTATCAGGAACTCAAGCAGGAGCTCGGGCTGGGGCATTACGAGGGCCGAGGCTGGCGTGGATTCCATCATCACGGCACGCTATGTATCGCCGCCTATGGGTTCCTGGTCGCCGAGCGGAACCGTTTTTCCCCCTCCGCTCGTGCCGGTCATCTCGGACTACCGGAGCCGGAGATCCCGCCTGACTTCCAGCCCCGCGGGTCGCCGCCTTCGTCCCGAGCGGCATAATCCTTGTTCGATCGCCACCCTCCGCCAGAGGCTCGCTCGCTACTTAGTCCGGCAGCTTCCTTGCTGCCCTTTTTGCGGCGCTACGTTTATAACACAGTAGTACTAAGGGTTCCAATCCTTTCGCTTCCGCTTCCAATTACAAATTGACAAATCCATCATAAACTTGGGCGATCCTTCAAAGCCAGCCACGGTGGCCCGTGGTTGTTCTCCACGAAGGAGAAACCCACGACACAAAGAGCGTCTCGTGGCCGCCTGCTGGCCCATCAGCGGGGTTTCCCTTGACATACATAAGCATTTAACATACATTGTGCCAGGGTCGCTCCCCAAAAGGTAGACCGTGCGACCCTACCGAGGACTTATTGGTGTTAGCCGATGGCCGCACTTTTACGCAGCTTGGCACCCATCTCGGGGCTCAAATCGCTCCGAGCCCAATCTATTCGCATGGCTGCGGCCAAGCTGTGCGCGCAGCGCGCCAACGCGAGGTTCGCCAGGTCACCGACCCCCCCCCCCGGGGGGTACGATTATTTTCAAGCAGACCCAAACTTGTAAGCCACTACAATTATTGAACTTAATCTGACAATATCCCGAAAACGGCGAAATATTATTTTCAAACGGACCCAAACTTGTAGCAGACAGATTCAAAACAGATAACACGCCGAAGCGGGTCTAAAACTCGAAAACTAAACAAACCCAAGCAAACCCAGATTTCAGCCTCTAGTGACGGAAGCCAATTCGACAAGTCGTTCAGAATCAGCAGACGCTTGTTGAGTTGGAAAAAAACGAACCTAAAACGAACCCAAAACGAACCCAAGAAGAAACCGGGACTGAAATTCGCAGGGTTCGAATCGAGTAACCCCCTTTGGAATCTGGAGGGTGCTCGAAACTCACAGAAAAACGAAGCTAAGAGCAGCCAAGTTCTCGCAGAAGAGATGACAGAAAGGCACAAGTGGCAAGTGATCGTCCGTGACGTCAACCATCGCGAGACTCGTTACCTCGGTTTCCCACCAGAATCAAAACGATTTTTGGCAGAAGCGTGCGAGCAGGAATCCAGAATCCAAATCCAGCTTGGCCATTGCCTATTGCCCCATTTCCAGTTACGATCCGACGTGCCCGCGCAAACAGGGTCCTTGTGCGGGCTAAGGAAGTCAAAAAAGGAGCAAGCTCATGCATCCGATAAGTTCTCAGGCACGTAGCTGGCAAGGATCGATTCCGGTTTTGTTGGCTGCGGTGATGATGGCCGCGGCCGTCAGCGCCGCGGGCGCGGGCAGCGTCTACGATTACACGCTGGATTCCATCGACGGTAATCCGACGCCGCTTTCGACTTACAAAGGCAAGGTGGTGCTGCTGGTGAATGTGGCCAGCCGCTGTGGATTCACACCGCAGTATTCGGCCCTGGAAGCGCTCTACGAGAAATACAAGGACCAGGGTTTCGTGATCCTGGGCTTCCCGGCCAACAATTTTGGCAGCCAGGAACCGGGCACCAACGCCGAGATCAAGACTTTCTGTTCCACCAAGTACAACGTCACCTTCCCGATGTTCAGCAAGGTCTCGGTAAAAGGGGATGACACCACGCCGCTGTACCAATTCCTTACCGGGCATGCCAACCCGACTGTGGCCGGCGACATCAAGTGGAACTTCACCAAGTTCCTGGTGGATCGCAACGGCAACGTGGTGGCAAGATTCGAGCCGCCGGTGAAACCGGACTCTCCTGAGGTGGTCAACGCGATCGAGAAGCTGCTGAAGCAATGAAGCCGCGGTCGGAACGCTACGCCGTAGGGGAACGCGGGATCCTGAACACGATGGTGACCCAATCTGGAGTGCGTGCACCGCTGCTTCTTTGCCTCGCGGTTTCGCTTCCCTCAGGCCTGTTGTTTGCGCAATCGGCCAGTCCGTCGACGGTGACCTTCACCAAAGATGTGGCCCCGATCATTCAAAAGAATTGCCAGGGATGCCATCGCCCTGGCGAAGCGGCTCCGTTTTCCATGCTCACTTACGAACAAACGCGGTCATGGGCTGCGCCGATGAGGGACGCGGTACGGCGGAGCATCATGCCGCCGTGGTTCGCCGACCCGCATTACGGGAAATTCTCCAATGACCGGTCGCTGTCGCAGAAAGATATCGATACCATCGTCGCCTGGGCTGACGCCGGCGCGCCCCAAGGTGATCCGAAGGACCTGCCGCAGCCCGTGGAGTTCATGGCGGGTTGGGCTATCCCGAAACCGGACGTCGTCTTCGAGATGCCTCTGACGTACCAGATTCCGGCTCGAGGCACGATTGAGTACCAGAAAATCATCATCCCGACTGGCTTCACCGAGGACAAGTGGGTTCAGTTTGCCGAAGCGCGTCCGGACAATCGCGCTCACGTTCATCACATCATCGCCTTCGTGAGGGAGCCAGGCTCGCATTGGCTCGAAGATGAGAAGCCGGGTGTGTTTTTCGTCGCTCCGAAGCCCAAGGATGAGAGCGTGGATACCAGCAGCCTGCCCAGCGACTTCCTGGTGGGCTACGCGCCTGGCCAACCTCCTGAGATCCTGGCGCCCGGGCAAGCCAAGTTGATCAAGGCCGGTTCCGACATCGTATTCGAGATTCATTACACCACGGATGGCACGCCGGGCACGGACCGCAGCAAGGTCGGGCTGGTGTTTGCCAAGGAGCCACCCAAGGAACGCGTGCTTACTTTGTCCGCCACCAACGGAAAGTTCAGGATTCCTCCAGGAGACCCGAATTACGAGGTGGATGCGGAGTTTGAAGTGGCAGCACCGGTGAAGCTAATCTCCCTCCATCCTCACATGCACGGACGAGGAAAGGACTTCGAATATCGACTGGTTTATCCCACAGGTGAGACCGAAACGATCTTGCGCGTGCCCCGGTATCGATGGCACTGGCAGCTTTGGTATATCCTTGCGAACCCGATCGCTCTCCCCAAGGGAACCAAGATCGAGTGCACCGCGCATTTTGATAATTCGGCGAACAATCCCGACAACGCAGATCCGACGAAGGAAGTGAGATGGGGCGATCAGAGCTGGGATGAGATGATGGTCGGCTTCTTTGACCTGGCGTTCGACGCCGGGATGCCAGTGAAGGATCTCTTCCCGGCGCGATAGCGGCGAGGCCCGCTCGCTCACTTGGTTTCTGCCGCGCACACAAAGTTGGCAGCCTGGTTGGGATCTCCCGTGCCTCTGTACTTCGCGACCTGCGGATATGGGCACAGCGGCCGCGTCATCTGAACGCCCTTGGCCGGACTACCGTCCACGAACTTGGTGGCAACGATTCGGGAAGGCGCCGCGCCCGTCTCCACCCAGTGCTCGAGGGCCGCGTAAGCGTTGTGCTCGGGGTCATCCGGTACCGGCCGGCCGTCCTCCCCGAACGAGGCCGGTCCCGGACCGTCCGCGCAGTGCTGCATCCCGGGCACCATGAAGAGCCGCAAGAACGAGTCGGTATCGCGCTGGCCCATCGTCTTCACTACGCTCTGGTAATAATCGATGCTGTTGGGAGCCGGGATGGCGGCGTCGCTCCAGCCGTGGTAAAGGATCAGCTTGCCGCCCCGGGCCATGAAGGGCCTGAGATCGGGATCGGTGGCGTTGAGGGCTTGGGCAGTCTTCGACCCGGCCAGTTTCAACGCCGCGTCAAGCTGGAAGGTCTTGGGATCCCAGTCCGCCTTTTCGTACACCATGTTTGAGAAGTATCCGACACCGAAGAAGGATATCAAGCTGCGGCTTGGCTCCGGACCCGTGATCCACAGGGGCCAGCCTCCCTCACCTTCTTCGCCGCCCGGCGGGTAACCGGGAAAGATCTGGCGCCCGGCGGCATCGCGCGGCCCAGCGTAGAGTTTCTTGAGTGCCGTCACTTGCGGCGCTGTCAGACAAGCGGGAGAATCGGCACCCGGGCAGAGCAGCGTAGCGGGATCAAAGTGGCATTGCCTGGGGTCATTGAGGATGCCGTCCGCCAATCCGTCCTGGGCATCGCAGGCCTTGAGCACCGCGGCGCTGACGGCTGGGATTTTGTCGCGCGGAATGTAGCTGGCGGGATCCAGGGTGGTGGCCAGCACGTCCCACATGGCGGCGGTCAGCAGATGTGTCCAATAATTCGCCGGGGCGCCCGCCAGGATGCCGTCATAGTCTTTGGGGAAGCGCTGGGCCTCCATCAGGGCCTCACGGCCGCCGTCCGAGCAACTGGCGAAGTACGAGTGCTGGAGGGCGCCTCCGTAGTAGGCGTCGATGATCGCTTTGGCCTTCAAGGTCATCTCATGGACGCCGCGATAGCCAAAATCGGCCACTTTTTCCGGATGGCCCAAGGCCCAAGCCGCATCCACCGGCGATCCTGTGTGGCCGGTATCCGTGCCGGCCGTCGCATAGCCTCTCTTCACCTGGGCTGCGAGCGACGGATAGTCAATGGCGCCGGCGAATCCACCATTGCCCTGGCCTCGGTATTTGCGATTCCAATCGCTAGCCGGCATCCAGACCTCGATCTTGATATCCGAATCGGACGTGGGCGCAAGTTCGGCCGTCACGCGGCAGAAAGCCGGAACGTCCTGGTAGCTTGGGGGCGGACCCATCGGCGGACTCGAACTAGAAGGAGGGGTGAAGGCTCCTGCGGGCACTGTTTGAGCTAGCGTAATCTTCGTACCTGGCAACCCGAGCTGGGCTAGGCTGCCGCAGGAGTCTGGAGCCGCGGCCGTGGAATCGCCGACATAGAACATCAGCAGTGCCGCCAGAAACGAAATCACCAACAGTTTTCGCATTGAAAACTCCTGTGACGCGCCGGCCACATCGACGTGCAACGAGGATAACACTCAGCGAACCGCCCTTTGGTCCATCCTCAACCGAGAAGGGATTACTCGCTTTGCTGGCCGCAAGCCTCCAGAATCTCTTTTTCCGTCAGCAGACGGTCCGCCCGCTTGGCCCGATTGAAGATTCGTTCGACGCGCTCGTCGGTGGGATCGAGCGCGTGGTTTTCGAGCCAGAACACCACGTTTGACTTTCCGCTCATGGGACCGATCTCGATCTTCTGTTCCAGACCGAACCAGTGCGAGGGAACACCCGAATAGACCTGGTTGGCAAGCTCAGGGTCATCCTTGCGGTAGGCCTTGATAACGGCCGCGGCGTGAACGCCGGTGGCGGTGCGGAAAGCGTCAGCACCAAAGACGGGGTAATTGGGTGGGATAGAAAAGCCTACAGCCTCAGAGACGGCAAGCACGTAGTCCTTGAGTCCGGTCAGGTCGCGATCAATGTAGCCGGGAGCCCCGAGAAGCTTGAGATTGACGAGCATCTGATCGAGCGGCGTATTCCCCACGCGCTCGCCAATGCCCAGGATGGCCCCGTGCACCTGGTCCGCGCCGGCCTCATAAGCCATGAGGGAATTCGCCACCGCCAGGCCGCGGTCGCAGTGCCCGTGCCAGTCGACCCGGACCTCCTCGCCGGTCGGCTTCACCACTTCCTGGCAGACGAACTGGACCAGCGCGTGCACACCTCGCGGCATGACGTGACCCACCGTGTCGCATACGGCCACCGCTCGGGCTCCGCACTCGATGGCCGTCGTGTAAAGCTTTCGGATCGCTTCCGGACGCGCGCGTGTGGTGTCTTCGGTCACGTACATCACGGGCAGGCCCAGACTCCTCGCGAACTTCACCGCCTTTTCCGTCGCGCGCAGCAGGAAATCGAGCGTCCAGTCCTCCGCGTACTGCCGGATCGGGCTCGAGCCTATGAAAGTCGAGGCTTCAATTTCGAGGCCCGTCGCTTCCGCGATTTCGGCGATGGGGCGGATGTCTGATTCCACGGTGCGGGCGGCAACGTTGGCCCGGATGCGCATTCTGGCGGAGGAGATCTCGCGCGCCAGCGCCAGCACGTCTGCCTTGGCTCGCGGTCCGGCGCCGGGAAGTCCAAGATTGAGGCTGTCGATCCCGACCGCCTCCATCAAGTAGAGGAGCTCGATCTTTTTCTCAATCGTGGGGTCGATCACCGAAGGCGATTGCAGGCCGTCGCGCAGGGTCTCGTCGTTCAGGAGCGGGCGCTTGCTGACCCGAAGCTGAGGGCCGGAGGCTTTGTTCCAGTCGTAGATCAGTCCGTTCTTGACTTTCATAGTGATTTGACCGGAAGCCCTTTCAGGACTGAAACGTGTAGACCTCTTCCTCGGTGACGAGAAATGACGGAGTGCCGCCGCTCGAGATGGAGACGGCGTGAGCTGCCGTCTCCTGCCCTCCGGGCGAAGCCAGGCATGCCTCCAGGGCTGCTATCGATGGGAAGTGAATCTCTGCGATGCGGTGAACGGACGGTGTGCCATGGGGCGACTGCAAGACCTTGGTGGCCACAATCTTGGTCTTGCCGAGAAGCTTTCCAACCGCCATGGGGACGTGAACCTCGTTGTACTCCTTCTCAAAGGTTTCGACGTCCGTGGGCAGCGGATAAATGACCGTAAGCTTTATTTGTCCCATCGTTTCCTCCAAGAGACTTGTTGAGCTGATGAGTCAATGAATCAATTCCCTGAGCCGGCCACCGAGACGCGCTGCAAAGCCGGCGGCTCCGCGCAGGCGCGTCCAGAAGCCCGGGGCAAAGAGGAAGTCGACGAAACCCTCCATCAGCCGGCTAGCCCGGGCATCGTAGCCGAACCACCAGAGCTTCGGCAGCTTCGGCACCAGATCGACATCAATGTATTTTACGCGGACCATTTCCATGAGACCAACCCGAGAATGGGTCCGCCCCAGGCCGCTTAGCTTGCAGCCGCCATGCGGAGCCTCGGCGATGCCGAATGAGCTCAGGCAGTCATTCACCATGACCGTCCCCGCCTCGAGGCGGCGTGCCAGACGCTGGCCGCGTTCGAGGTCGCGCGTCCAGACGCTGGCGGCCAAGCCAAACTGCGAGTCGTTGGCGAGGCGGACGGCCTCCTCATCGTCGCTGACGGTCATCAAGGGCAGCACGGGGCCGAACGTCTCCTCGCGCATGATGCGCATGCCGTGGTGGACCCCCGTCAGCACGGTGGGCTCGTAGAAGAATCCAGCCAGACCCTCGGGTGTCACGCGGCGGCCTCCGGCAAGAATGGTCGCGCCACCGGCCACGGCCTCCGACACGTGCTCCTCCACAATCTTGAGCTGCCGCTCGCGAATGAGGGGTCCCACCTCGACTTCGGGATCGTCGCCGGCGCCCAGACGCAGCCGGCGTGCCTTCCCGGCACAGAGTGTGGCAAAACGCTCGGCCACCTCGCGCACCACGTAGAGACGCTCCACCGAAAGGCAGGCCTGCCCGGCATTGGTGAACGCACCCCAGACGGCGCCGCTCGAAGCCAGATCGAGATCAGCGTCGGCGCAGACGATCATCGGATCCTTGCCGCCGAGTTCGAGCAGTGTAGGCAGCAGCCGCTCAGCGGCGGCCGCCTGGATGCGCTTCCCGGTCAGGACGCTGCCGGTGAAGAGGAGCTTGTTGATGGCGGAAGCGGCCAGGGCCGCGCCGGTCACTCCGTCACCCACCACGACTGTCAGAACCCCTGGGGGCAAGCCCGCTTCCTCCCCGATGGCCTGGATGGCGAGGCCTGTCTGAGGTGTAAACTCCGACGGTTTCAGCACCACCGTGTTCCCCGCCACCAAGGCCGCCGAGATCTGGCTCGTTGGAATGCTGAAAGGGAAGTTCGACGGCGAGATGACGCCCACTACTCCGTAAGGCTCGTACTCGAGCCGTCCGCGCTTGAAGCGCACGGCCAGGTTATGATGAGGAACTGCCTGGGGTGCGAGAAACGCCGGGCCGCGACTCGCCCAGTAAGCAAGTTCGTCCAGCGCCACCAGAACCTCGGCCACCAGCGACTCGAGCCGGGGCTTGCCCGCTTCGCGCGTGACGAGGGCGGCGATATCGTAACGGCGCTTGAAGAGGGCGTCCTGCAGCCGCGTCAGATAGTGCGCGCGTCCTGCAGGGCCCAGCTTTCTCCAGGCCGCACTCGCCTGACGGCTCCGTTGCACTGCCATCCGGACCTCAGGCTCGTCGGCGGCCTCGAACTCGGCCAGAAGCTCGCCCGTGGCCGGATTGAGCGATTGTACCTGGCGCCGACCAGTTCCGGCCGCGCCTTCGTCTCCTTTCTCATCCGAGTCTGCCGTCAACGCCGCCGGTCCTGCCGGGACCTGGGCCGCGGCTCGGTTGGAATTCATAACGCTCTCCTGGCCGCAAGACGAACGGACGGCGCACTCCGGTGGCGGCGCTTCAATTAAACCTCAAGATGGTTTGCTGCGCCAGTGGAGTCTGCACCCTTCGGTCCGAACTAGCCTACACCACTCGCTGGAGCCTGAAAAAAGCCCGAGAAAAGACTTGACCGGCTAGGGGCCCACCGTATAACGTGTGTCGCATCTGTGTGTATAGTGCGGAAAAGAATCTGGCCTCTGGCTCCCAGCCGAGGGCTGGAGGAGGGTTTTTGTGTCTCTGCGCAAGCCGCCCGCTCTCACCCCTGCTCTTTTGGCCGTCCATCGGACCGAGTCCCACAATCCGAGTTGGCGCCGGACCGCGAACCGGCTCCGGTTTGGAGGCTGCTTACGGCGCCCAATGGAGACACTGGAGGCTGGCGTTGTCAGTCCCCAGCCAGCGGGGAAGTTACGTAACCGCAGGGAGTTCAGCAATCATGCCAGGAATCATGCCGTTCAAAGCCAGGATCTCCCAGATTACAGGCAGCTTACAGAGATGTCTCCTAGCAAAGCGCCCTGTCCAGCGCTTGCCCCATATCCTGGAGGTTACGTAACGTCGGATTCCCTCGGCCGAAATGACGTTCAAAGCCACGATCTGGCAGATTATAAGGAGCTTAATGGGATGTCTCCCGGCAAGATCAATAGGTCTTGAGATTGGGGGGCGCGCATTAACCTGGAGGCAAAGCCGAATTTGATGCGGATGAAACGGTCCGCCCTCGAATGTCACAAGTACGGGAAGGCCTTGCAGGCTTGACCCAGTCCCAGCGTACGAGAAATTGAAAGGAGCAGCCCATGGCAAATCCAAGTAAGCTAGTCCCTCTCCCCGGTAGTGAGCGGCACGCCCGTCCGGGCGCGAGCGAGGCAGGCGCCCCGGACCCCAATGAGCGCGTCAGGATCAGCATCCTGCTCAGGCCGCGCAACCCGCTGTCCGAACTCGCCTCGCGGACGGAGTTACGTGCGAGCCAGCCCCGACAGCGTCAGTATCTTAGCCGGGAGGAGTTCGCGGCGCGGTACGGCGCCGACCCCGCCGATGTGGCCAAGATCGAGGCCTTCGCTCACCAGCACAATCTTACCGTGGTGGAGGCCAGCCTCGCCCGGCGCACCGTGGTGGTCTCGGGAACACTGGCCGCCCTCAGTGCGGCCTTCGGAGTGAAACTCGTCAACTACAAGCATCCCGAGGGCGATTTTCGCGGGCGCACAGGTGCTGTCCTGATCCCCGAGGGACTCGCCGGCGTGGTGCAGGCGGTTTTTGGATTCGACAACCGGCCCATGGCCAAGCCTCGCTTCCGGTCCCTCAATCCCAAGGGTCGCGGTTTTCGCGCGGCAGTGCCGGGCGGGTACACTCCGACCCAGATCGCGGGGCTCTACAACTTTCCCGGCGCGAACGGCAGCGGGGAGTGCATCGGCATCCTTGAGTTCGGCGGCGGTTACAACTCCGGCGATCTCAACGCTTACTTCCAGCAACTTGGGGTCGCCACGCCCACCATTACCGCCGTTTCCGTAGACGGCGTCGGGAACCAACCCGCGCCCGGCAACAACAGCCCCGATGTGGAAGTGGACCTCGACATCGAGATGGCGGGCGGCACGGCTCCGGGAGCCCAGTTCGTGGTCTACTTTGCGCCCTTCACGGAACAGGGCTGGGTGGATGTAATCACCACGGCCGTCAACGACAGCTTGCACCAGCCTTCCGTGCTCTCCATCAGTTGGGGTTACGCCGAAGGCCAGTACATCTGGTCGGCGCAGGCCATCCAGGCCGTGGAACAGGCCTTCCAGGCCGCGGCCGCCATGGGCATCACGGTGTGCGTGGCTTCGGGTGACGACGGGTCGCGCGACGAGATCAACGACGGCCTGGCCCATGTCGATTATCCCGCATCCAGTGCCTATGTGCTGGCCTGCGGCGGAACCACCCTGCAATCCTCGGGCAGCCAGATCAGCAGTGAGGTGGTGTGGAATGACGGCACCAACGGCGGCGCAGGCGGAGGCGGCATCAGCGACAACATCCCGCTGCCTTCCTGGCAGGCTAACGCCAACGTGCCGCCCTCCGTGAACCCGGGCAAGCACGTGGGACGCGGGGTGCCCGATGTGGCTGGGAACGCCGATCCCAATACCGGCTATCAAGTGCTGTCGGACGGGCAGCAAGGTGTTGTGGGCGGCACCAGCGCGGTGGCTCCGCTCTGGGCCGGGCTGATCGCCCAGATCAATCAGCAGCTCGGGAAGCCGGTCGGATTTCTGAACCCGGTCCTCTACGCTTTGTCCAATCCCGCCCAAACATTGAACGATATCACTTCTGGAAACAACGCCATCGGCCGAGCCAAAGGCTACTCCGCCGGCCCTGGCTGGGATGCTTGCACCGGTTGGGGCAGCCCCAACGGCGCCGCCCTGGCGGCAGCCCTCGGAGCATCGAGCGGGAGCGGATCGCCCCCGGCCGGATCTCCGCCGCCGGTCTCACCCCCAGATCCACCACCGCCCGCCGGCCCGCCGCCGGGCAAGAAGAAGCATCACCCTAAGAAGGGCGGGAACAAGAAGAAGCATTGAGTTAGAGGACCCGTTTGCTGGGCACCTTTCTTCCGGGGCGCACACGGCGGTTAGCGCGTACAGTGAGAGCGCGGCTGCAGCTTGGAATCCTCATCGTTCCGCCTCGGTACTGATATTTGTTCAGCGTTTAGTCAGCAATGCCGTGGTTTCAATAACTGTCTTCCTCTCAATAGCTTAAAGGCCGAATTCAGTGCCGCATCCAAACTCTTGTGGCGGTTTTCGCACGAAGCTGAGAATTGGCCATGGCCACAAATGCGGTTGACGGACAGGAACGGGGTGTGTTATATGTTTTGCCCGTCAAGGTAGAACCGTACACATCATAGGAGAGCGAAATGAAGCGAAGGTTTATTTGGGCCTGCCGGTAATGGGCGCACACGGGGCAGGCGCAGCCGCTACTGTCATCTTCGACTCGGCATAAGCGCCGAGTGACCTGTCTTTGGATGACGGTTTGAATGAGCCGGTGGTGGCTTCTGGATCAGCACGAGGGCATCGAGAGGCTACGTGAGCGTTTCCGAGCAACTTCATAAGAGAAACCGGGGTGTATGCTGCCGCTCGATCCCAAGATTGAAAACGGAAATTCCGGTCCAATAGTCCTAAGGAGGGGAGAAAACATGAAGACCAGACTATCGTTGAAGACATTTTGTGGTTGCGTACTGCTGCTCGCCGTCCTGTCCACCGGCGGTGCCGCCCAAACGGCCGCCGTGCCGCAGGCTGCTCCCGCCACCCAGAACCCTCAGCGTACCGGCATCTGCGGGGGCCAGCCGCTCTGCTACGAAACCACCGACTTTGCAGCCTACGTCACCGACTATCGTGTGAGCGAACAGAACGGTATCAAAGTGATGGATGCGACCGTGCGCTTCCAAAACAAGACAAACCAGCCGCTCATTCTCGGCTACACGCAGGGCTCGGGCCTGGCCATCGATGATCAGGGCAACCGCTACGGCCTGAACCCTTGGGGTGGTGCGAACTCGGTTCGCGGAATCGGGCAGGTCGCAGGCAATCAAATCGATCCAAAATTCGTCGTGCAAGCCGGCGGGGTTGGCGATGCGCTGTTCGAGTGGGCCGGAAGACCCGGCGCAGTGGCAGGCGTGACCTATGAGCACGACGTGACCATTCGTGAAATCACAGCTCTCGAGGGCCATCAGTTCGCCTTGGCCGGCGAGTTCCCGATACAATTCAAAGGTCTCGCGAATGGCGTAACGTCCGGCGCTGCCGCTTCCCAGGCCGCTTCCGGTCAGGGTCTCATGCCCGGCGCGGGATCGGCAGGCGTAGCCGCGGCCCAGCCCGTGTGCCCCCCCGGTGCATCAGTCCTTGGGAACACAGCCTCCAGCGTCTCCAACACGGCGAATTCTGTTGCCGGTCAGAACGTGCCCGCCGGCGCCAACTCTACGATCTCCAATACCACTGCCACGGTCGCCAGTCTCAAGTCGATCTTTGGTCACAAGAAGGCCGCCGCGGCGGCCGCGCCGAGCGCGGCGGCCGGCGCCGCAACCCCCTGCGTTTCCGCGGCTCCCAGTACCCCCAGCACCGCTTCCACTGCGTCCGCCGTCACCGCCGCGGTGCCACCGCCTGCTGCCGCCAACGCTGCGGTAGTCAGTGGCCCCACAACTTCCGCCAGCGGCATTGCGTCACCCGCGCCCGCGATGGCCAAGAAAGCGGCCGTGGCCACAACCACCACAACCAAGACGACGACTCAAACTACCAAGGTTGTCACCAAGAAGCCCCCGGCAACTCCGCCTCCAGCGCCGCCGCAACAGTGACGAATTTCTACTTCTGGAGGGTCCGGGGACGAACATGGACAAGGCCCAGGCCGCCCTCCAGATCAGAATGCCAAGGACGCTCGCCGAGCTGGAAAGCGCCGAGGCCGAGGTCGAGACGCTCGAAAAGTTCCTGGGGCGGCGGTAGCTGGCCCCCGACGCTTCGGCGTCAGTCAGCTACTTGGCATAAAGCCTGTAAGTTCCGGCCTTATTCAGTTCGATCACCAGACGGGTTCCGCCTTCCGCCGGGCTTGCTGCAACAGGCTGGCCGTTGACTTCGACCGTCGTCGCTCCCTTCGGAGCCGGCAGAGAGACTCTGGCATCAACTCCGTCCGGCAGGTCAATGCTAGTCGTGAGAGCATCACCTAGGGTGCGAAGGTCAACCCTGATGAGGCCGTGCGGCGTAGGTTCGGCGCCGCGCGCCCACTCCAGGCCGGCGAGCTCGGGGCGAATGCTCACTTCACTGAAGCCCGCGGCCTGCGGCTGAATGCCCAGGATCTGCTCGGTCAGCCAGGCGGTGGGACCGCTAGACCAGCCGTGGCACAGCGAAACGAAGTAACCCTGCCCATTGTCCGCCTGAAGCGAGGCGTGATAGTTTTCCTTCGGCCAGGAAGGATCATAGGCTTCCCAGAAGCTGGTGGCGCCCTCCGCAATCATTCCACCCCAGTATTGCCGGATCCAATCGAGAGCCTCGCGCCGGTGGCCAGCCTCAGCCATAGCCGTGATCACGTAAAAGTTGTAATACGGAGTGATCATAAAGTGGCGCGGCTGCGAAAGCACCTTGTCCCAGATGGCCGCGGTCTGGTCGGCATTGGCCACGCCCGAGAAAATGGCCATGGCGTTCGTTTGCCAGCGCGGGCCAAACGTGTGACTGGCAGGATCGAGAAGGTAATTCTGGGCCGCCAGCTTAAGGACGCTGGCCTCGAGAGTGTACTTGTTTACCGCTTCCTGGTCGGCGCCGGCTTCGCCCAGCAGCCAGGCCCCTTCGGCAAGAGCTTTGGCAAACTCGAGGTGAGTAGCACGCCGCGCTTCGGCCGTGTCGTCGTTAAGGTCGGGGGACCAGTCGACAAACGGCCACGCCTTCTTGATATTGGCAAACAGCTTCTGATCATCGAGTGCGCTCTCCATGTACTCGAGCAGATCGGTGAGAGGATCACGGATGGACTTCAGGTAATTCTGATCGCCCACATGACGGTAGTAATCCGCTTGGCCCATCACCCAGAAAGCTGAGTAACCGGGAATGCCGTTCACGTCGCCCTTCACGGGATCGCCCGCCGCGCGGATGAGGTTGTCCATGGTCTCCTGCATCAAGAAACGGTCCGCAAACACAGTGTCGATCACGCGCCCGCTCACGTCGAGATCGCCCATCCAGCGGCCGCGATCGCGTTTGGGCGCGTCCCAGATATCGTCCTGCATCGAAAGGTGGCTGCTGTAGGCTCCCACTTGCCAGATGCGGTTGAGCAGCGGGTCGGAAGACTCGAAAGAGCCCTCATACTTCACCGGGTAGTAGATCGTGTCGAGCCGGATGGCCTTGAATCGAAAGGGTGAGGCTCCCAAGACGAAGCGGACGAGGGCATAGCGGAAGGCGCTCTTCGGCCCGTGAACGGTGGCGTGAGGCGGAACCGTCAGCTCATCGACGCCGAGATAGGGCTCGTTCAGCGCTTCTTGCAGGGACTCTCCGTACTGAACCTCGATCTTCATCGGGGCTGCGGAATCGGATATTACTTCGAGCCGCCCATCGGATTCGCGCCCGAAGTCCAACACCACGTATGGATATTCTTCCCTCAGGGTCCCGGCCGGCGGCAGTGTGACCGTGAATTCCTTCGTGGTGGCCGTACCACCGCTCGGGACCCGATTTTCGGCGCCCATCACCAGCACCGCCGGCGTGGCCGGCGCGATAGCGCCCAGGTTGTCCATCTGTCCCATGCCCTCGAATGCGAAGTTGACGCTCTCCACGGGCGTGGTCAGGTGGGCGAGAAACGGTGAGATCCCGTCGTAGCCTGGCCAGCGATACAGGCCGGCGTCGCCATTCCACTGGAAGAACTCGATATCGCTTTCAATGCCGCCCAGAATCTTGATGGGTTTCCAAGATGTGTCGTTGAAGCCCGGCTGCTCCCAGCCCGATGTTCCCTGCTCGCCGTACTTCCAGCCGGCGCCGCTTTTCACCAGCGCCGGTCCATCGAGCGCAGGCCCGCGTGGCAGCATCTTAACCGCCAATCGCTCTCCGCCCGAGACCGCAAGTGCGAGGGTGTTGGAGCCCGCGCGCAGGACGGCGCTAACTGGCAGGCTGAGCACCATCGGCCTCAGGTGGGACATGGGATCGCGCTCGGCGTTGGCCGCGAGCCTCCCATTCACAAACACGCGGACCTGATCGGGCCCGGCCACATAGAGTGTGGCAACCGTCGGGACCGCTTTGAGGCTGAACGTATCGCGAAAGTAGAAGGTGCGGCTCCAATCTTTCTCCGTGGTACCGGGAGCCCAGATGTATTCCTCGGGCAGCGGGTGATGAAAAGCAGACTGCAGCCGTGGCGATGCAATGTCGCCCGTCAGGTCAAGCCTGGAGGGCAGGTATCGGTCTTGTCCTGCGGCCATGATGGCGCACAGCGCGGATGAGGTGGCGAGAAGCAGCAATCGACGTGTTCGCGGCACGATGACCTCCGGTTCAATGTGGTTCGAGGCGGAAGCCAAAACCGGTAAGGCCTTGGATCCTCGCGATACCTGCGAGACCCCGCCGCGAGCCTTCGGGCGAGCATGGTCACGCGTTTGCCAATCTATTCTGAATGCAAGATTGAGGCAAGACCGAATCGAGCCTTCGTCCAACGCTTCGTGATCCGGCGTCCTTCAGTGGGACCCGGCCAGCGTGACAAGGCTAAACGAAATCCCGGCCGATCAGGCGCTCGATGCGCTTGGGAATCGGCGGGTGAGTTGAAAACAGGCTCGAGAAAACCTGGCCCGTGGTGAGCGGTTTGGCGCAGTAAAGATGCGCCATCGAAGGCGCCACCTCCATGGGGACCCGCTTCGACCACTTGTCGATCTTGTCGAGTGCACGGGCGAGGCCCATGGGATTGCCCGTGATCTCGGCGCCCGTGTGGTCCGCCTCATATTCGCGGGAACGCGAGATGGCTAGCTGGATCAGGGTGGCAGCGAGTGGCGCCAGGATCATCATCGCCAGGAAAGAGAAGATCCCGCCGCCACGCCGGTCGTTGTCACCGCCGCCGCCGCCGCCGCCGAAGCCGGCGAACATCTCGCCCCAATAAGCCAGCCGGGCCAGCATCGTGATGGCGCCTGCCACCGTGGCCACCACGGCGCTGATGAGGATATCGCGGTTGCGCACGTGCCCGAGCTCATGGGCCAGCACGCCTTCGATCTCTTCGTCATCGCAGATCTCGAGAATGCCGCGCGTGACAGCCACCGACGCGTGATTCGGATTACGGCCAGTCGCAAAAGCGTTCGGTGAATCGGTGGGAATGAAATAGATCTTCGGCACCGGAACGTTGGCCTTGGCCGCCAGGCGCTCGACGATTTGGTAGATGCGCGGATTTTCTTCGCGAGCGATGGGCTGCGCGCCGCTGGTAGCCAGCGCGATCTTATCGGAGAAGAAATAGCTGCCGAGATTCATCACCGCGGCCAGGACCAGGGCAAATTCCATCCCCCTCTGTCCGCCCCATAACTGCCCCATCGCCAGCAGCAGGCCGGTGAGAGCGGCAAGAAGAATGGTCGTCTTGAAGTTATTCAGCATGAGCTTTCCTCGAACCTTTCAATTCGCCGGCGACCTGCACTTTCTCTGCACCCCTTCGGTAAGGCTTAGCAGCTAGTTTTTTCAAGCGCTTACGGCTGTCATGCCCTCAGTCTGGCTTCCGGAGCTCGCCGACTCTTAGCCCTTGGTTGCCTGTATATTGCTGATTCCAAGTAGCTTGTTTAGCGTCGCGCGCGCGGGCTGCTTCCAGCTTTGGGTGTAGCCTAACTTTTGTTGATTCTAAAGGACATTCCAGCTTTGGTCTAGCCCCAAATTTTTCTTATGTTGTTGATTATAAACTACATTCCAGCTTTGGCATTTAGGGACCCTTTCACCGCCGGTGCGACGCTTTAGGTTAGAAAAGTAGGGTAGTTCATAACCCTTCACCGCACGCCTGCGCCTTCCCCGCCTGGCACGTCAGTCCGTTCGCTTTTCTGGACACATATCAGGCCATTGTCAAGGAAACC
>DATDGR010000239.1:0-18152 GCA_036521995.1 Terriglobia bacterium
GGACCAGATCCTGGAGAGCATTGCCCGCTTCGCCCAACGCACATCTCCTCCTCCATGCGATGGACTTACATCACGAATCACTGGGACAGGAGACTAGAGCACGCCTGCACTCGCCACAGGGTGCGCCCACCAGACTTTCCCGCAGGTCCTGGCCACATAGAAAACACGAAGAAGGGAACGCGACCGCCAGCAGGCTTTCGAGGAATTGATGCAGCAGAGGTCGTTCGGCTGAGAAATGAGGGGATTCGATCAAAGTCGGATGGGCGGACCGGAGAGGTGTCCCTTTGACATTGTCACAACAGGCCCTGGTCCTGTTTCTCCTGGCACTCGATGCAATTGCGGGCCCAGGGCACAGCCTCCAGGCGCTTCACCTGTACTTCCTGCTCGCAGGCCGCGCAGATCCCGTAAGAGCCGTCTTTGATGCGGTCGAGCGCCTCGCTCACCAAGGCCAGAATCTGCCGGTGGTCGTTGCTCTGGTGAAAAAGGAACTCCTTGGTATAAGCGTTGGCGGCCTTGTCGGCGAGGTCCTGAGTGCCTTCCTCGTCCGCTTCGCGGCCGTCCTGGTCAGACTTGGAGACCAGACGCAAGAGCTCTTCCTGCTTTTCGAGCAGCCGCTTCCGATAGAGTTCAGCTTTCTTCCGATCCATAGCCAGCCTTGTGTGGGATGGGTGGGTCAGGGCAAATAAATAGTCTAAAGCTCGGCTCTCGGTCGTGTCAAGCTTCGCGCCGCGCCCGAGTCCTCCCCAATCCATCGGTAACTGACACGGTCGTTGAAAATGCTCTTCAGTCGACTGAGAAGTGGTGCCGCGCCGCCTCCTATCAACTCTCCGAGGCCGGGGCCTTCCGTCGGGCAGCGGCTCGGCGGGTGGACGGAGGCCCTCGCCGGTGGAAATCTGGACCCACCCCCCACCGTTTCTCGTACTATCATTTGTCGGGGAGACGCACAATGAAAACCAGAGTTGTGTTCCTGCCCATAGCGGCCGTCATAGGCGTATTGGCGGCGGCTTCTGAGCCTGCCGGAGTCAAGCGGCTCGATGGCAGCGTGATAACGCCTTCCGAGATCGACGCCACGGTGACGCGGCTGATGAAGGCGGCCGAGGTTCCCGGCGCGGGAATTGCCGTCTTCAACGATGGCAACATCGTGTATCTCAAAGGCTTTGGAGTGCGGGACAAAGAGAAGGACCTGCCCCTGACGGTGGATTCGGTGATGTCGGCAGCTTCGTTCAGCAAAGTGGCATTTGCCTATATGGTGATGGAGCTGGTGGGAGATGGAGTGCTGGACTTGGACAAGCCGGTGTATCAGTATCTGCCGAAGCCGCTGCCGGAATATCCGGATTACGCGGACCTGGCGAACGACCCGCGCTACAAACAGATCACGGCGCGCATGTTGCTGAGCCACACCAGCGGCTTTGCGAATTTCCGCTGGTTGGAGGAAGACCACAAGCTGAAGATCCATTTTGAGCCGGGATCGAGGTTCGCGTATTCGGGCGAAGGCATTCTTCTGCTGCAGTTGGTGGTTGAGACGATCACCAAGACGCCGCTCGAAGAGCTGATGCAGAAACACGTCTTTCAACCCTTCCAAATGACGCGGACCAGCATGGTATGGCAAGCACGCTTCGAGAGTGATTACGCGAACGGCTACGACGAATATGGACGATCACTCGGTCCGCAGCGCAGCGAGAAAGCGAACGCGGCCGGTTCGATGCAGACGACGAGCGGAGATTTTGCGCGTTTCATGCAGGCTGTGATGTCGGGCCGAGGCTTGACGAAGGACGCTCGACAGCAGATGTTCAGCCCACAGATTCAAATCTTATCGAAGCATGAGTTCCCGACCCTGGAAAACGCCACCACGAATGAGAACCGGGGAATCGGGCTGAGTTACGGACTGGGCTGGGGCCTCTACACCACGCCTTATGGCGGGGCGTTTTTCAAGGAAGGACATGATGTGGGCTGGAGGAACTATACGGTCTGCGTCGAGAAGCAGAAGACGGGGATCGTCATCATGACGAACAGCGGGAACGGCGAAGGGATCTACCAGGAGCTCCTGGAGAGCGTGCTTAGGGACACGTTCACGCCCCTTGAGTGGGAAGGCTTTACGCCTTATAACCGGCTGCCGCCGCGCCCACCGCTGAAGCAGCACAAGGAAGTACGCCTCGATCCTACAGTGCTGGAGAGGTATGTCGGGCGCTACGGGGAGCCGCCGAAGCTTATCCTGACCATCCGGCGCGAAGGGGACCACCTCTCCATACAGGAGAATGACGAGCCCAAACAGGACCTCTTTGCGGAAAGCGAAACGGAGTTCTTCTCCAAGGTGGCGGACGATGAGTTCACCTTCGAAGTGAATAGCCGGGGCCAGGCAACAGATATGATTTTGCACACCGGTGGCCAGGATATACCCATCAAGCGGATTGACTAGCCGGCCGTCTGCAACCGCATCGCCTTCGTCGCCTCCCGGCCTTCCGGGCCCATGTTACCGGCTGGCGCATCCGGACGCGGGTCGTCCGAAGTCTCACAGATTCAGAGGATCTGCGCCGGGCAGACCGGGTTACCAGCCGGGATACCCGATCCGGCGTCAGATTTTTTGGATGTATCTTGCGATTCGCGGGAACTAGGGCGCCTTTGCGGCATTTTCACGTCCGGGGAACACGCGCACCTGGCGCCGCTTGGTCAAAAACGCAATTCCCCACTGCAGTAAAACGAAGAAACGGTTCGCGAACCCGATCAGGAAATAAATGTGCACAGCTGCCCAGACAATCCAGGCTGAAAATCCCGTCAGGCGCAAAAACCGAAGATCCGCGAGGGCATAGGTGCGGCCCACAATCGCCAGATCGCCCTTGTCCCAGTACCAGAAGGGCGCCGGCGGCCCCTGTCCTTGCACGCGGCGCCGAATCAAGCCGGCCACGTACTTGCCCTCTTGAATGGCCGGCTGCGCTACTCCAGGCATGACCATGGGCTCTTTCGTCTTCATGCCCAGCAAATTCCGCGCCTGCGCCACGACGTGCGCCGTGTCGCCAATCGCAAAAATCTCGGGGTGCCCCGGCACGGAAAGGTCCGAGTTCACGATAATCTTCCCCGACTTGTCCATGGCCGCTCCCAGCCATCGGCCTGCGGGAGACGCAAGCACGCCCGCGCCCCACAACACCGTGCCGGCCAGAACACGCTCGCCATTGGCTACGATCCCGGCGGCGTCCACATTCGTGACGCGCGTGTTCGTGTACACCTTCACGCCCAGGCTCTCCAGATGGCGCTGCGCCTTGGCCGAAAGGACCTCCGGAAAAGTGGGAAGCACCCGCGGGGCCGCCTCGTACAGGAGGATCCCCGCCGAGCGAGGATCGATGTGGCGAAAATCGTGCGCGAGGGCGATGCGCGACATTTCCGCCAGAGTGCTCGCCATTTCCACGCCCACCGTCCCCGCGCCGACTAGGACAAACGTGAGCAGTTCGCGTATTTTCTCCTTCTCCGCGTGGTCGAGCGCCGCAATCTCCTCGGCGCGCTCGAAGGCCAGCAGGACCTTGGCGCGAATCAGGTCGGCGTCGTCCAGCGATTCGAGGCCCGGCGCCGTGCGCCGCCAGTCCTCGTGACCAAAGTAGTTGTATTGAATTCCGGTCGCGAGCACAAGGAAGTCGTACGGCACCACGTGCTGTTTCAAATGAACCAGCCTCTTTTCCGTGTCGACGCCGCTGACTTCGTCGAGCAACACCTCAACATTTTGCTGGCGGTTCAGGATCGAACGGAGCGGCCCGGCAATTTGGTCGGCGGATAACAGCCCCGTGGCCACCTGGTAGAGCATGGGACGGAAGAGATGGTAGTTCCGTTTGTCGATGAGCGTCACGCTGACGGGAGCCCCGGCCAACTCGCGCGTCGCGAAGAGCCCGCCGAAACCGCCGCCGACGATCACCACACGCGGCTGAGTTGCGCTCAAGACTGCCTCCAGATTGCCCGATTCTAACAGCGCCATCGAAGCACGCGCAATTCGCTTCGCTTCGCCAGAGGGATGCACCTCGGCGTGAGTCGCGCGATGGCAGGAACCACAAACCGCCGGAAGCGAAGCTACTGAACGAACATCCGCGGATCCGCCCCCGCCGAGTTCGCCAGCGAAGAGAGGTATCAAAATCTGTGCTTGACTCACCCCGATTACTCATGATACATAAACCTATGAAGAAAAGATCGAGAAGGACGCTTTCCATGAGCTGCTCAGTTCCGGCTGCCGCAAATCGCAGCGGGCTTCTTAGCAGTCCGCCCGGTCGAGTGCTAAATGGCTGCTGCCAACCATCAAACTCTTGTGGAACCCCTCGGAAAGCCTTCAAGAAACGGCAGGCCGTCACGCCAAAGGTCCGGGGAAATTTCCCGGCAAACAACTGTTGCCCGGCGACCGAGGCTGGAAGGCACCATCAGCGTGCAGGGAAGCCTCGATGACGTTCAAAGCCACGATGTGTAACGAAAGAAAGGGAGTTACCCGTATGTCTCCGTGTCCCCAGGGCCAGTAACCCCGAAAGGTTACACGTTACGGGTAACCGTCCGCCGGGAGGGGCGGCCAGAAAACCGGCGGTCTGAATCAGACGGGTCGAACCGAGGGCTCCATCGCCGCCATTCGAACGGCCAATCGGCGGCCTCCATGGGCGGCGTCCTTGATTGCTTGGCTTGGGCAGCGTAAGATGAGAAGCCATACCTCGGATCGAGATCCGGAAGTTGCTATGCCTAAGTGCCGGATGAAGCCCCAGTTTTGTATCGTGGTCTTCGTGTGCCTTATCTCAACCCTGATCTGGGGTCAGCCCCACGAGGCAGGAAACGAGAGCGGAGCGCGAACTCAGTCTGCCCCGCCGGCCGGCCCGAATCAGGCGGCTCAAGGCAAGGGCGAAGGGTCGTCCGGCAGCAAACCGCTCAGCGCTCGGCAGATTCAGGGGTTGGTGGCCGGCGGAGTGGACAGCCGTCGGCTGGCCCTGCTGGTGGACGCGCGGGGGATCGACTTTACGCCCACGCCGGAGTTCCTCAACGGACTGAAGACAGCGGGGGTTGATGACGTCCTGATCCAGGCGCTGATGAAAGCCAAACCGCCGGTCGCGCCGGCGCCCGTTCCGGTCGCAGCCCCCGCCCGTCCGGCAGCCCCTCCACCCGCTGCCGCCGGGCTGCCAGGCGGCGCTGCCGTACCTGCTCCTAGCACCGCCGGCGCAGCCAGCGCAAGCTCGACTCCAGCGGCGCCGTCGTCCGAATCGAAACAAGAGCTGGGGCAGGAGCTGGCCCGCGCCTCCGAGCTGCGGCAACACCAGTCCTGGTCTGAAGCTGAATCGGCTTATCGGTCCGCGCTCAAACTGGATGCGACCAGCGCCGCCGCTCATCTCGGCCTGGCCGGTGCCCTGGGCGGTGAGAAGAAGTGGGACGAGGCCATCGAGGAGTATCGCTCAGCCTTGCAGCTTGATCCGAACAGTGTGGAGGCTCAGCGGGGACTTGGCCTTGCTTGCGCCGAAAAACGCAACTGGGACTGCGCCATCGCCGAATACGGCGCGGCCTCGCGGAAAGAGCCGAACGATGCCGAACTCCAGTTGAAATTCGGGGACGCGCTTTACGCCAAGGGAGACCTCAACCAGGCGATCAATGCTTATCGGGCCGCCGCCCGGCTCAAGCCGGACGACGCCCGGATTCAGAAGAGTCTTGGAGCTGCTCTATACGCCGCCAACGACCTCGGCGGCGCCGTGGCCGCTGACCGCGAGGCCCTGCGTCTCGATCCGAACGACGCCCAGGCGCACAAGAACCTCGGCGACGCTCTGCTGGGCAAGGGAGATCGCAGCGGCGCCCTCCAGGAATACCATCGAGCCTTCGAGATCGCCCCCGATGACTCGACGCTGGGGACCAGTTACGCGGCCATCCTCAAGAAGCTAGGATCGCCATAGCTCGGTAGCCTACACCGCTTGCCGTCGCGGATCGGCAGCCCGCCTAATTCAGAGCCGGTGGTTCGGAGAAGCTGAAAGCATGAAGCGCCTCCCTCGCATCGCCATCGTCGGCCGGCCCAACGTCGGGAAATCGACCTTGTTCAACCGCATCGTAGGCCGCCGCCGCGCCCTGGTCAGCGCTGAGCCCGGCATGACGCGGGACCGTCTCTACGGGCGGGCGGAGTGGCTGGGCAAGGAGTTTGAAGTGGTTGACACCGGCGGGCTGATGGACGCCACGCTCGAAGCGCCGGCGGACTCGCGCGGGGCCGGCGAGATCGCAGGAGGCATCCTGCGGCAGGCGCGCGCCGCCATCGACGAAGCCGATCAAGTGGTGCTGGTGGTGGACTCCCGGCAGGGACTCTTGCCGCTCGATCAAGAGCTCGCCCGCCGACTACGGGTGGCAGGCAAGCCCCTTAGCCTAGCCATCAATAAAGCTGACTCCGGCCGTCAGGAGGCGCTCGCTTCCGAGTTTCACCGGCTTGGCATCGCGGATACTTTTCCAATCTCCGCCGAGCACGGCCGCGGTGTCGATGATCTGCTGGAGCACGTCACCTCGAGCTTCAGCGCCTCGCCGCCAACCCAGGCTGGCCCTGATGGTTCTGTGCTGCCGGAAAGCGATGCCGAATCCCCCATCCAGGTGGCCATCATCGGCCGGCCTAATGTGGGCAAGTCCACCTTGCTCAACCGGCTCCTCAACGAGGAGCGTAGCATTGTGACGGCTGTTCCCGGAACCACCCGCGATGCGATTGACGCTGATCTTCGGTATCAGGGCCACCGTATCCGCCTGATCGACACGGCGGGCATTCGCCGCAAGGGTAAGACTCATTTGCTGGCCGAGAAGCTGAGTGTGATCCAAGCGCGCAAGCACCTGGAGCGCTCCGACGTGGCCGTGCTTCTGATCGACGCCGTCGAGGGCGTCACGGCGGCGGACGCGCACATCGGCGGCTATGCTTACGAGAGCCAACGTTCCGTGATCATCGTCGTGAACAAGTGGGACGCGGCTCCCCACGACCCTGCGGCGATCAAGGATTTCACCGAGACTGTCCGTCGGGCCATGAAGTATCTTGATTTTGCCCCCCTGATCTTCGTCTCGGCGCTCAAGGGACAACGCCTCGGCAAACTACTCGACGCCATTGTGGAGGTGGCGGCCGCGCGGCGGTACAGGATTCCCACAGCGGAGGTGAACCGTTTCGCGCAGGAACTCGATTTTGAGCGTGCCCCCAGCCCCGGGGGCCAGCCCGTGCGGCTTTACTATCTAACCCAGGCCGCTGTGGCACCACCCACATTTGTGGCCTTTACCAATGGCGCGGTGAAACCGCACTTCTCGGTGGAGCGCTTTTTCAAGAACCGCATCCGGGAGCGATTCCCGTTTGTCGGGACGCCGCTCGTTATCGAATGGCGGCGCAGCCACTAGTGGCCGCGAGAAGCTCTGAGAGGTTTATGGGGGGGCTCCCGGATCCATGAAGAGCTGGGCGGGATAGACCTCGTTGTAGGTGGCGGAATCGCGATACACTTCACTAATTCGGCGGTCGTTCAGGGAGCGGGTCATGCGCTTGGGCGTAACGACTCCTTGAAACGTCTGGTAGTCAGAGTACACGTCGGAGTACTCATTCCAGTCGTTGATGGTGGGATCCCATTTTCGGTACCGGATCTTAACCGGCAGGTCGGTCTGCTTGTTGAGATACAGCTTTACTTCAGTTTGCTGCGCATCCACGATATCGAGAATCTCTACGTTGACGTTGTCGACGAAATCCACGCCGGCGGTTTGAACCAACACTCCCGGCTCGCGAATCCGCAGGCGCAGAAGATTCTCGAGGCTGTAGCGGTTGCCGAATCTCCACTGCCGGATCTCGGCCGAGTCCAGATGGACCATGCCCATGCGGTCGATTTCCCATCCCAGGTCGCCGTTGTTGATCACCGTGATCGGCTTGCCTTTCTTGCCGAGGCCGTAAGAGAGGCGCCGCTTGTCGGGAAACTGCAGTTCGCTGTCGAAGTAAACGAAAGCGCTGGCCGCGCCTTCGTTGATGCTGAACAGGCGGCCGTGGGTCGTGAGGGTCTTGGCGTTGAGGAATGCCGGACCACCGAGAGCCTGCAGAGTGCGGTCGAGAATCAGTTGAGCCTTGGGCTCAATGCGAATCGGCAACGTGGGGGCGGGAGAAATGACGCTCGTTACTCCGGCCGGTGGCGCCGGCGCCGCCGATGTTTGGCCGTTGGAACCCTCCGGCGCCTGGCTTCGCCCGCTCGCCGAAAAGGCGCTCGCAGGGGCTGCGATCAGGACCAGCGTCATGCCCGCCATTAGAGTACGCCGCTTCGATCCCACGGACTCGACCATTACACCTGTCACCCGCATAGAACATTTCCGCCGTTCACGTTCAAGACTTCCCCTGTAATGTAAGATGCCATTTCCGAAGCCAGAAAGAGGATCGGCATGGCAACTTCCTCCGCGGTGGCCACACGCCCGAGCGGGATGCCCCGGTTGATCTTCCGCGCCTCGGAAGGCTCGGCCAGGACAGGCTGCGCCATGTCCGTATCTACCCATCCCGGCGCCACACAGTTCACCAGGATGTGATGCGGAGCCAGCTCGGTCGCGAGCCCTTTCACCAGGCTGATGAGCGCGCCCTTTGAGGCTCCGTAGTGGGTGTGAAACGCCTCACCTCGCTGTCCGGCGGTGGAGGATATGACGATGATCCGGCCGCTGCGTCGTGCAATCATGTGTAACACCGTGTGCCGGAGCACGGTGTAAACGCCCTTGAGATTGACGGCCATCATCTCGTCCCATTCTTTTTCGCTCATCTCCTCGATGGGAGACCGGCTCGCGGGCCAGATGCCGGCGTTTGCCACCAGAATATCCACGCGGCCGAAGCGCCCGGTCGCGGCATCGACGAGCTTCCGGGCGCCGCTCATCCGCGAGACATCAGAGCGCACGGCGATCACGCGTTCGCTAGCGCCCGGCGAGCTCCGGATGACCTGCCCGGCCGACTGAGAAGCGCTTCGGTAGCCGAAAACCACACTGGCCCCGCACTCCGCAAAGAGCCTGACGGTGGCGGCGCCGATGCCGCGGGACCCTCCGGTGATGACGGCGACCTGATCATCGAGACGAATATCCACACGAGCCTCCGGTTCGATGCGGCGGGCGTTTCTCGGCAGAACAGTTATTCCCCATGCCGTGCGTGGGGCCTAATCAGGTAGCCGGAAGCGCCGCTCGGACTCGCATCCCTCATGCCGCCGGCACAAACCGGGAAAGAATAACCTGGCGCACGCGATCCGAAAGCGGCTGAACGTCCACCCGCGTCAAGCCTGCGGTCGGAATCGGAGCGTGGACGATCATCTCCGTTTTTCCCGGCCGCACGTGCAGGGTGTCCGGTTCGTGCACATGGCGCGTACCGTTCAGCGTAATGGGCACAATCGGGACTCCCGCCTGAATGGCGAGATAGAAACTGCCGGTTTTGAAAGGCAGCATTTCGCCGGCGCGCCGGCTGCGGCGGCCTTCGGGGAAAAGGACCACGGGAGTTCCCTCCCGGATCCGTTGGGCTGCCTCTTCGAAGCTGCGCAGAGCCTGGCGCGGGCGCTCACGCTCCACCGCAATATGCCCTGCTCTCCGCAGGTACCAACCGAGAAATGGGATCTGGAAAAGCTCGCGCTTGGCGAGGAATCGGAAGGGCAGCGGCAGGCTGACGAGCAGGATCGGAATGTCGATGGCGCTCGGATGATTGACGCAGAAGATGACCGTCTGCTGCGCGTCCAAGTTTTCGAGACCTTCCACCCGCACTCGAACGCCGCCGGTCTTCAAGATGAGCCATCCCCACAAGCGCGCGCAGCGATGCTGCCAGCGGCCGTGGGCGTCAAAGAACGAACCGAGGATCGACGCCGTGGAGAGCAGCGCCGTGTAGACATAGATCAAGGTGTCTGTGAAGAGCAGCGACCGCACATAGCTCAGCCAATAACGGAGGCTTCGCGACCTAACCCGTGGAGCATCCGGTCGCAAGGGCTTCGGGTCGGCTTTTGCGCTGTAGGCATCCACATCTAGCCTAGATCTCTCTTGTTGCAGTTGCCCTGGCACTGCTCACCTCGGGCGCCCTGGGCTGAGTGTTTGCTTGAGGGCGCCGACAAGGAACAGGGACCCGGCCGCCAGCACGACGCCGCCCGAGGGTGTGGAGCGCCGCGCGGCGTCCAGAGCTCGCGCCGGATCGGGCTCCAAGTGAATCTGCTCCAGGTGCGGCCTCGCTCTGGCGCCCGCGCGGGCCAGGATCTCTTCGGGGGGCGCCGCCCTAGGCTGGGCCGTGCGAGTGATATAAACCTCGGATGCCAACGGAAAGAGCAGTTCAGCGATTTCCTCGATGGCCTTGTCTCGCATGGAAGCGTAGACCAGCACCAGTGGTCTCGCCGCGAGCTCACTCTGCACGAATTCAGCCAGGGCCCGGGCCGCGGCCGGGTTGTGGGCGCCATCGAGCAGTGTCAGGGGTTGTTCGGCGAAAACTTCGATCCGGCCGGGCCAGGTCGCACGGGCAATCCCTTCGGTCACGGCAGGTCCGGAGATGTTCCAGCCTCGCTCCGAAAGCTTCCAGGCGGCGGCCACGGCGGCCGAAGCATTCTCAACCTGAAAGCGGCCCTGCAAAGGCGATTTCAGGTTCGAGAAGCATATGCCGTTCAGGGCCAGGTCAAACCCGTAGCGCCCGTGATCTGGCCGCAGATTGGCCACGCGAGCGAAGTTTGGGATTTCGATCAGCTCAGCCCCAAGCTCCCGCGACCGTGTCTCGACAACTGCGGCGGCCTCGGGATGTGCGCAGCCCGAGATGACAGGCCTCCCAGGCCGGATCACCCCCGCTTTCTCGACCGCGATGGCCGCATGCGTGGTACCGAGGTACTCGGTGTGATCGAGGTCCACGTTGGTGATCACGGCCACTTCCGGCTCCACCACGTTGGTGGCATCCAGACGCCCGCCCATACCCACTTCGAGCACGATAAAATCCATGGGCGTGCGGGCAAAATGGACAAAGGCGGTGGCGGTCAGAAACTCAAAGAAGCTCGGACGCTGAGCCAGAATGGCACGATCCAATAGTCCCGACACGGCGTGTTGGACCTCGCTGAAGGCCAGGGCGAACTCTTCATCGCCGATCTCGCGGCCGTCCACGCTAATGCGCTCGTTCACGCGCAGGAGATGCGGCGAGGTGTAAAGGCCGGTCCGGTAGCCGGCACAGGTGAGAATGCTCGCCAACATGGCGGACGTCGAACCCTTGCCATTGGTTCCGGCCACGATAGCGCTGGGGCGCACCCTTTCGGGATGGCCCAAGGTTTCAAGGATCTCGCGCATGTTGGCGAGGTCAAATTTCACCCCGCGTAACTCCTGACCTAGGGCAGCGAGATATGCGAGACTTTCCGTGTAGTTCATAGCAAGCCTAAGCATGCTGGCGCGCGAGCAAGCCCAGCGCCCGGGCGAGATAACTCTTCAACTCCTTGCGCGGCACGATAGCGTCCAGCATGCCATGCGCGAGCAGAAACTCCGATCGTTGAAAGCCCTCCGGCAGCTTCTCGTGAATGGTCTGCTCGATCACCCGTGGCCCAGCGAACCCGATCAGCGCCCCCGGCTCGGCAATGTTCAGATCGCCCAGCATCGCGTAGCTGGCCGTGACCCCGCCCGTAGTGGGGTCGGTAAGCACGGAGATGAACGGCTGCCCGGACTCATCCAGGCGCGCCAGCGCCGCGCTGATCTTTGCCAGTTGCATCAAGCTGATAGCGCCCTCCATCATGCGCGCCCCGCCCGAACACGAGACCACCACCAGGGGCAGCTTCCGGGAAATCGACCGGTCAATGGCGCGGGTGATTTTCTCTCCCACGGCCGCGCCCATGCTTCCGCCGATGAAGCGGAACTCCATCGCGCAGATGATCACCAGCCTGTCCTCCAGATGGCCCTCTCCGGTCAGGAGGGCGTCCTTCATTCCGGTTTGCGCCTGCGCCTGTTTGAGGCGGTCGCGGTAAGCCTTGGTGTCGGAAAACCGGAGCGGATCGGATGAAGCCAAGCCAGCGTCATGCTCGGTGTAATGACCGCCGTCAAAGAGCATGGCGAGGCGCTCCCGCGCTCCCATCTTAAAGTGGTGATCGCACTTTGGGCAGCACAGCAGATCGCCTTCAAGGTCTCCCTTCCAGATAATCTGCTTGCAGCCTTCACACTTTACCCAGAGCCCCTCGGTCTGCACGCGCTTTTGGCGCGGCGCCTGCAACGGCGGTTTGTCTTTGCGGAACCAGGCCATAGTTACGTTCGGGTCAGCCGAAGAAAGGCAGGAAGCTGAAGGCAGAAAGAAGGCCGGTTTCGACGGCCTTGTTCTAGTTTCTGCCTTTCGGTTTCGCCTTCAGTACTCGATCCCACGCTGGGCCACAATCCCTTTTTGATAAGGGTGCTTGACTTCCCGCATCTCCGTCACCAAGTCGGCGAATTCCACGATCGCTGGATGCGCGTTCCGGCCGGTGAGCACGACGTGGACCATCTCAGGCTTCTGCCGGAGGGTTTCGACAACCTTCTCGGGGTTCAGCATCCGATATCCGATAGCGTAGTTGATCTCATCCAGGATTATGACGTCGAACTCGCCGCTCAGGATCGCGTGGCTGGCAAAAGTCCAGGCTTCCTCCACGAGCCGGACGTCCTCCGGGTCAGGCTTCTCCGCGCCTACCTTTACAAAGCCCCGGCCCATGGGCAGGATCTTGAATTGATCCTCGCCGAGCGACTTGTTGAGCATCTGGGCGGCGTCGAGTTCACCGTAGTGCCACGAACCCTTGATGAACTGCACCATCAGCACCCGCAAACCCTGACCTACGGCCCGAAAGCCGAGACCCAGAGCCGCGGTCGTTTTTACCTTTCCTGGCCCCGTGTGGACAATCACCAGGCCCTTTCGGGTATCAGGCAAACGGCCTCCCCCCGGTTCCGGCCTCGTAGATTTTGATTCACAACCGGCCTCAAAAGCCCGCCTCGGAACTACTTTCGCGAACACATGATTGAGTGTTCTCGATTTCGAACCGGCCAGCGGCACGCTTCCCTACCTCTCATTGACCGGGAAATCCAAGAGCGCTAGATGTTTCGTTGTGATTCTAAATAGCTTCCCAGCTCTGTTTGTGATCGGCCTCAACTCCCTACGCACCTTCGGCTGGTACCGGCACACGCGCCGCCTTCTTCCATAGGCGCTCCAGGTCATAGAATTCACGAGCCCGTTCGAGGAAAATGTGCACCACAAAGTCGAGGTAATCAACCAGGATCCACTCGGCCTGCGGGTACCCTTCGACGTGAGCCGGCTTCGACCCCTTCTTCTTGAGCTCCTCGATGATGGCGTCGCAGATCGCCTGCGTATGCCGGGTGGATGTGCCAGCACAGATCACGAAGAAGTCCGTGAAGGAGGAGATCCCTTTAAGGTCGAGCACCGTCAGATCGAGCGCCTTGCGCCCTTGTGCGGCGTGGATCGCCCGCTCAAGATGACCCGTCATTCGCCTCCCCGCCCCGCCCGGCGCCCGGCTCGTACGGAGCGATAAAGCCCTTCCTTCGCGATATATTCTTCCACAAGCGGCGGAACAAGGCCACCCAGAGAGCGGCCGTTAGCGGCCGCGCGCCGGATGTCGCGCGAGGCAATGGCCGCCCGCACCCCACTGAGAACGTGCACTCCGGCTCCGTCGGGCAAAACGAGGGCGGATCCCACTTTGGCCAGCGCCGCGGTCGCCTGACCATTCCCGAGGCTGGCCAGCAGCTCCCGGCTGCCAAAACCGGGCCTCGATGCCACGATGAAATCAGCCAGCTTACACAGGCGGCTGTAGTCCTTCCAGTTGGGCAGGTCGAGAAAACTATCGAGGCCCATGATGAAATAGAGTCGGTCCCCCGGGCCGAGCCTCCGCCGCGCCGCCTCCGCCGTTTCCACCGAATAGTTCGGCTGTCCATCGGGCTTGGGAGCTTCAAAAATGGACGGCACGAAAGCCGGCTCGCCCCGCGCGGCCAGCGCCACCATGGCGAAGCGGTGCGGATATGGCGCCAGATCTTCGCCCGGTTTGTGCGGCGGTACGCCACAAGGGACGAAGAGAACACGGTCAAGCTGGAAGCGGCGCGCCGCGGCACGCGCGGCCCGCAGATGGCCGCTGTGGATGGGGTCGAAAGTGCCGCCAAAAAGCGCGATGTTCACGGTGGGTGGCGCAACAGCTCCGGATCGACTTTAGGATCGGCCTCACTTGTCCCGTCCACAGCTAAGGGCCGGGGAATCTGTTCCAGCCTGGTCCAGATGGCTCGCTTCAGCTCTTCAAGCCCTTGCCCCGTGACGCCGGAGATCTCGTAGAGCGTTTCGCCCCGCTCTCGCGCGAACCGGCGAAGGGCTTGAAGGCGCTCGCCCTCTCCCGCAGCGTCCACCCGCGAGGCTGCCAGCAGCATGGGTTTGGCAGCTACCTCAGAGCTGAAACTGGCCAGCTCAGCAAGGATCACCCGATAGTCTTCGATGGGATCCCGGTCTGTACTCTCGGCCACATCGATCAGATGAACCAGCAGCCGGGTCCGTTCGATGTGCTTGAGAAAGCGAATTCCCAGGCCGCGACCTTCATGGGCGCCCTCAACGAGGCCCGGAATATCCGCCATCACGAAGGATCGTTCCAGATTCAGCCCGACTACGCCGAGATGAGGCTCGATGGTGGTGAAAGGATAATCCGCGATGCGGGGCCGGGCGGCGCTCAAGCGCGAGATGAGGGTGGACTTTCCGACGTTGGGAAAACCGACCAGGCCCACGTCGGCGAGAAGCTTCAGCTCGAGGCGCAAGGCCCGCTGCTCGCCTGGCCGTCCAGGATCGGCGCGACGGGGCGCCTGATGCGTGGAAGTGGCAAAGCGTGCGTTACCGCGACCGCCGCAACCCCCTCGCGCCGCTAGAAAGCGCTCTCCAGGGGCGTCAAAGTCGAAGACCTTTTCGCCGCTGGCCTCGTCGTAGGCCACAGTGCCTGCCGGCACCGCGATCACGAGGTCCTCACCGTCGCGACCGTGCCGGTTCGAGCCCTCTCCGTGGCGGCCGCGTTCCGCGGCGAACTCGCGCTTGTAGCGGAACGCAAGCAGCGTGTTGGCGTGCTGGATGCTCTCCACGTAGATGCTGCCGCCATTGCCGCCGTCACCCCCGCTCGGGCCGCCACGAGGCACGAATTTCTCGCGCCGGAAGGCGACGCAACCGTTGCCGCCATCTCCGCCTGCAACCCGGATCAGAGCCTCGTCAATGAACATAGCAGAATGATGAAGCGGCACCGACCATGAACGGAAGTTTAGCGTTCCCGTCCTGACGTAGAAGCCGAGCGCTACAGGCTAGACTCTATCAATTGGATTCAACCCTATCAAGCGCGGTTCGGGCAGCCAGGAGGTCGGGATCGTCCTTAAGCGCCTCCTCAAACTCCTGCCTTGCTTCCTGCGTTCGGCCCAGAGTTTCGAGAACGAGACCGAGATTGTAGTGCGTTCCAGCAGACCGGGGGCGGGTAACGAGGGCGGCGTGAAAGTCTTGAACGGCTTCCTCGAATTTCCTTTGGCGGGCAGCGATCATTCCCAGGCTGTACTCCGCGGCGAAGTCCCCGGGCTCAATCTTCAACAGATGTCGAAACTCAGCCTCAGCGCGGCCCTCCTGGCCCATTTCGACCCAGAGGCCGCCCAGCAATTCCCCGGCCTCCACGTTTTGAGGGTCAAGGGCCAGCACGGCCTGGAACTGTGCCGCAGCATCATTATTCCGGTGCAAAGCCAGCTCGCAGCGGGCGAGTTCAAAATGGGCTGGGAGATTGCTGGGGTCTTCACGAACGATCTCTGCGAAAAGTGAAGCAGCATCGCCCACGCCGCCGGTCTGGGCTTGATGTTCCGCCTGCAGGTACTTGAGGTACTCCTGAAGATGATCCTTGGGGTCCGCACCACCCGATGCGTCGCCTTGCCGTGAAGCACTCACCCCCAGGTAACCAAGCGACCTAAGGTTCTCGAGCACCTCGGGGCTCACCCGGTTGTCCCCGCCAGCAGCCTGTGGGGGGTCCGACGCTCGAAACGCCTTCAGACGTTCTCCGTAAGCGAGCGCCAGCGGTCGGCGGGTCGCGTAAAGGTTGTGGAGCTCGCCGGGATCTTCGGAAAGGTTGTAGAACTCAGCGCGAGGCGTCTCAATGTACTGGTAGTTGCCCACCCGAAGACTGCGGAGTGACGACCACCCAAACTTGTCGTGCGCGTAAGTGCTTTCACTGTACACCTCGCGCCCGGCCGTTGTGACAGGGCCGAGGAATTCGATCAGGCTATGGCCAGCAAAGGAGACAGGCGCCTGAATTTGGAGGACCTGCAACACCGTCGGCGCAACGTCGATTAGGCTCGCTGGAGAATCGATGCGTTCAGGATAAACAGGTGCCGGGCCCGGCCGGCCTGACTCGCCGGCGACTACGTGGCCTCCCTCAGGCCAGTGAATAATGAGCGGCACGTGGAGGGTGCTCTGATAAACGAAATATCCATGAGTGTGCTCGCCATGATCGCCTAGGCTCTCGCCGTGATCGGAGATGAGCACTACGAGGCTGCGCTGATAGATCCCCGTTCCCCGCAGAAACTGCAAGAAGCCCCCCAACACATCATCGACGTAAGCCACTTCCGCGTCGTAGTCGCTCTTTGAGGAGAGAGCCTGGTATTTGGCGGGCGGATCATAGGGCAAGTGGAGGTCAAACAGGTGAACGAACACGAAGAAAGGTACGTTCGAATTGGACTTAAGCCAGGCGCACGCGCTTGCGGTCACGCCCGCCGCCGGACGCTTCAAGTCGAGCGCGCCCCGGATGGCTCGAGAGTCGAAAGGACTATCGTAAACGTCGAACCCCTGGCTTAGTCCGAACCGGCGCGCCAGGAAGTAACCTCCAATGAACGCGGCGGTGCGATAGCCGTGAGATTTGAGCAGCGTCGCTAGGGTGACCGCGCCACGCGGCAGAACTTCACCGTTCTCTTCAATGCCGGTCACGAAGGGGTAAGTGGATGTAAACAGTGAGACGTGCGAGGGCAAAGTGATCGGAATTTGCGAGCTGATCTCACTAAAAATGGTGCCGCCCCGAGCGAGAGAATCGATGCTGGGGGTCGCCAGAGATCTGTAACCGTAGCAGCTCAGGTGATCGGCTCGCAGGGTATCCACTGAGATAAGGATGACTGGGATCGGAGTGTCGGCTGCTGGCAGGGAGGCGGGGGACAGCGGCAAAATCACTGCGAACAGAAGCCTCTTGGCAAGAGCGCGGCCTGAGCAAGTTGTCGCTGGAACTCGTGGGTGAGGCATGGACGGTCTTGCGAAAAAAGCAGATGACTTTCGGAACCCGGCTTCTGATTTCAGGCCAGAAACACGAGAGGCGGTAGAAAGGGAAAAGATCCTCCTCTACCGCCGGCTCTTCAACTCGCCGAGGGGACCAAAATGTGAACAAATCGTCCCTGCCGGCCTTTGTCCTCAAACTGGACGACACCCGGCACTTTGGCGTAGAGCGTGTCGTCCTTGCCCCGGCCGACATTATTTCCAGGCTTCAGCGGAGTTCCCCGTTGACGGACCAGGATCGATCCACCGGAGACCGTCTGGCCGGCAAAGCGTTTCACACCCAACCGCTGTGAGTTTGAGTCCCGTCCGTTGCGCGAACTCCCCAACCCCTTCTTATGGGCCATAAGTCCTACCTTGAAGATCGAAACTGAAAGTCGCGATTCGAAACTCCACTCTTCTCAACCTGAGTTTCAAGTCCGGATTCAAGCTGTCACGATGTCGCTGATCAGCACTTCGCTGTAACCTTGCCGGTGCCCCAAGGTGCGCCGGTACTGCTTGCTGGCCTTGAACTTAAATACTCGAACCTTGCGGGCCCGGGCATTGCGCAGTACCGTGCCCTTCACTTTGGCGTTGGGGACCAGGGGCGAACCGAGCGTCAGCTTCTCTTTGCGCACCGCCAGCACGTGATTGAATTCCACACCTGCTCCGGGTTCGGCGGGGAGCTGTTCAACTCGCACGACCTTGCCGGGCGAAACCTTGTATTCCTTGCCGCCTGTACGAAAGATCGCATACATAGCTCAAGATTCTCCTGGAACGATAAAGCTCATTATAAGGGTGTTTCCCGTGGGCGTCAACGTTACGCATCGCGCAATCTAAAATGTTACCCGTGACCGATCGTCGCGCAATTTGAGAATGTTACCCGTCATGGAGACGGGTAACCGCATGAGTCGAAGATCGCGCAGGGAGTACTTGCAGAGCATTTATGCTCGCTATC
>DATDGR010000240.1:0-12455 GCA_036521995.1 Terriglobia bacterium
CCCTTTCACCGCCGGTGCGACGCTTTAGGTTAGAAAAGTAGGGTAGTTCATAACCCTTCACCGCACGCCTGCGCCTTCCCCGCCTGGCACGTCAGTCCGTTCGCTTTTCTGGACACATATCAGGCCATTGTCAAGGAAACCTCGGTTGGCTGGGTACGTGAGCTATCGCCTCGCAGGACCATGCTGCCCACTAGAATCCCCGAATTCCCAGGGATTATGGCAGGCAGGGCAATCGTTCTCTCAGCACCACAAGGCCGCAGAGGTCTTCGCCAGACGATTAAGCAGACTCGGCCACCACCTCGTGCTCGTACTTGCAGGCTTCGTTCGGGCAATAACGGGTGGTATCGCCCTTCTTTGAAACCTTTTCGAGCAGGATGGTTGAGCCACATTGAGGACAAGCCTCAGCCACAGGTTTGTCCCAGGCAGTGAACTTGCAATCCGGGTAGCGTGTACACCCGTAGAAGGTCTTGCCGCGCTTCGTCTTGCGCACCGCGATCTCACCGCTACAGCCCTTTTCCGGGCAAGGGATGCCGAGGGTTTCGCGCTTCACGTACTTGCACTCGGGATAGTTGCTGCACGCCGTGAATTGCCCGTAGCGTCCATGCTTGATGACAAGATGGTTCCCGCATACTGGACATTTTTCTTCGAGCTTCTCGTCAGCTACGGCGGTGGCGGTGCCTTCTTTCATCACGATCTTGCGTGTGCCCTTGCACTCCGGGTACCCTGTGCATCCCAGGAAGTATCCAAACCGGCCGCGTTTTACGGTCATGGGACGCCCGCACTTGTCACAAATCTGATCGGGGACTTCGGGCGGAGGAGGAGCGCCGGTAGCATACTCGGCAGCAAGCTCAGGTGTAAGGTCGCGGGTGCCGTCACATTCGGGGTAGCCGGTGCAGGCCAGAAACCGGCCGTTGCGGCCGAGGCGGATAACCATGGGACGCCCGCACTTCTCGCACTTAACATCGGTCGGGATGCCTTCGCCCTTGATGTCCACCATCTCGCGCTCGGCGCGCTGCAGTTCCTTCTTGAACTTGCCATAAAACTCATCGAGCGCCTGCGTCCAGGGCAGCGTGCCTTCCTCCACCTCGTCCAGCTCTTCCTCCATGCGCGCGGTGTAGGCCACGTCAAAGATGTCACTGAAATTCTTCACCAGCAGGTCGTTCACGACCATGCCGAGCTCGGTGGGAAAGAAACGGTTCTGCACCTTCTCGACATAGTCGCGATTCTGGATGACAGACATGATGCTGGCGTAAGTGGAAGGTCGGCCGATGCCCTTTTCCTCCAGCGCCTTTACCAAGGTGGCCTCGTTGTAGCGGGGAGGCGGCTCGGTGAAGTGCTGCGCCGGCAGGAGTTCCCGAAGCTGCAGGCGCTCGCCTTTCTCCACCCGGGGCAGCCGGAGCTTCAGCTCTTCGTCCTCCTCGATATCCACTGTGGTCCGGTCGTCCCGGCCCTCTTCGTAGACGGCGCGGAAGCCATTGAACTTCTCCACCGACCCGGTGGCGCGCAGCAGGTAATCGCCGGCGGTGATCTCGATGGTGGTCTGGTCGTAGAGCGCGGGATTCATCTGCGCAGCCAGAAAGCGCTGCCAGACGAGCTTGTAGAGCTTGAATTCGTCCGCCTGCAGGTACTTCTTGACCGCTTGCGGAGTGCGCTCCACCGCCGTGGGCCGGATGGCTTCGTGCGCGTCCTGGGCATCCTTCTTGCTTTTGTAACGGACCGGCTCGGTCGGGAGGTACGGTTCACCGAACGTCTTCCTGATGTAGTCCCGTGCGGAGCTGATGGCTGTCTCGGCCACGCGCGTCGAATCGGTGCGCATGTAAGTAATCAAGCCCACAGAGCCCTCATCTCCGAGCTCGATGCCTTCGTAGAGCCTCTGAGCCAGCATCATGGTCTTCTTGGCGGAAAAGTGGAGCTTGCGCACGGACTCCTGCTGCAGCTTGCTGGTGATGAAAGGCGGCACCGGATACTTGCGCTTCTCGCGCGTGGCCACCGAGTCGACGGTGAAGGTTGCTCCACGCAAAGCCGCCAGATGGCTGTCTGCGGCCGCCTGGTCCGGAATCTCCAGGTCCTTTCCCAGCTGCTTCACCAGCCGCGCCTCGAACGGCGGGGGATTCTGCCCCAGCAACCTGGCGGCAATGGTCCAGTATTCGCGCTTCTGGAAAGCCTGGATCTCGCGCTCACGTTCCACGATCAGGCGCAGCGCCACCGTCTGGACGCGGCCGGCCGAGATGCCGCGCCGCACTTTGTCCCAGAGCAGCGGGCTCACCTGGTAGCCCACCAGCCGGTCGAGAATCCTTCGTGCCTGCTGCGCCTCAACCAGGTGAACGTCGATCTTACCGGGGTGATCGAAAGCCGCGCGGATGGCGTCCCGAGTGATCTCGTTGAAAATCACCCGGTAGAACTTCGTCTTCTTCGACTCGAGCAATTCCTGCAGGTGGGCGCAGATGGCTTCGCCTTCGCGGTCGGGGTCGGCGGCCAGATAAATCGATTCCGCCTTGGCGGCCGCGCCCCGGAGTTCCTGGATGACCTCCTTCTTGGACGGAATGGCGCGGTAGCTCGGTTTGAAATCGTCCTCAATCGCCACCCCCAGGTCCTTCTTGGGCAGATCCATCACGTGGCCCATTGAGGCTTTCACCGTGAATTCGTTCCCGAGGTATTTATTGATGGTCCTCGCCTTGGTTGGCGATTCGACGATGACAAGTGACTTGCTCATGGTTCGGTCGTGAGTTCCTGTTTCTTAGTTGTCGGTATTAGGTCTCGCTTTCAGTTATGGGATATGTCTTCTCGCCTTGTCAAATGACCGCACGACGGTAATAGATGCTAGAACGGATGCGAAAGTCGCCGCGAGAGGCGCTCTCTGACGCCGCCAAGGTTCCGGGAATGGGCTGAAACCGACTGAAAACGCGCCGTTTCCGGTCACAGCTTGCGGACGAAATTCTTCCCCGGCAACTGCCGGACCAGTCCGTTAATTTCAAGTTCCAGCAGCGCCGAGAGCACCCGCGGCTGCGGCAGAGCCACTTGGCCGAAGATCGAATCGATGAAGAGGGCCTGATCCGCCCGGGGCGCGTCGTAAACGGCTTTCTGGTCTTCGCTCAGGCCCGAGGTCAGTGCAGGCTCGAACAGCGTCGGCGTTTCCGCGCCCTCTCCCGTCTCGAAGCCTTCCCGCGACGGCACCAGTTGCGTTCGAACGGCGGCCGGGAATTCCTCCACCACGTCCATCCAGTTATCGACCAGCTTCGCGCCCTGCTTGATCAACAGGTTTGGCCCAAAGCTCTGCGCGGACGTGATATTCCCCGGTACGGCGTAGACTTCCCGGTCCTGCTCGGACGCCAGACGCGCCGTGATCAGCGAGCCGCTGTATTCGGCTGCCTCGACCACGACCACCCCAAGCGCGAGACCGCTGATGATGCGGTTGCGGATGGGGAAATTCTCCGGCTGCGGCGAGGTTCCAAGCGGAAACTCCGAGACAACGGCGCCGCTTTCGATGATCTGCTCCGTCAAGCGTTTGCTTTCGCGGGGATAAACGACGTCCACCCCGCAACCGAGGACGGCTACTGTCTTCCCTTGCACCTCAAGGGCGCCGCGATGAGAGGCCGAGTCAATGCCACGCGCCAGCCCGCTCACAATCACGATCTGACGCCGGGCCAGATCAGCCGCCAAGCGATGAGCGACTGAGCTCCCATAGGCCGTCGGACGACGCGTTCCCACCATGGCCACGGCATGCCGGGCGAGAAGGGCGCCATCTCCGCGCACATAGAGGGCAAGAGGCGGGTCGGCGATCTGTTTCAGCAGGGGTGGGTAACCAGGGCTGCCGAAAACCGCTAGCTGGCATCCGAGCTTCTCCGCCTCCACCATCTCCCGTTCGGCCTCAGCCAAGCCCGCTCCCCCGCGCAAACGCTCCGCCACCCGCGCCGCCAAGCCACAACCTTCGAGCGCTGTGAGCGATGCAGCGTAGACTGCCTCGGGCGACCCGAAGTGCTCCACCAGCTTCTGGGCGCTTCGGATGCCAAGGCCTTCCACGCGTCCGAGACCGAGCCACTGCTGAACTGTCGCGTCAGTAAGAGCTGATGCCAAGATTCCTCAAGTATCACTGCATTAATTACTTTAGTTCTAACTCAACTCCGGGGTGTTGTCAAGCGGGTGCTTCTTTGGGACGTGTCCTGATGAGGGAAGGGATTGGAGATGCCGGTAAGAGCCTCAGGCAGAAGCCGATCTAGCGTTCTCGGGTGTGGAGGGCCGCTTGAGTCTGATGCCTGCTGATCGCCCACTCACCCACCTCAGCGGAGGCCTCGGAAAGCATGTTCGCGAGGGGACGGACCAGGCTCACAACGACGGCGACGGTGATGACTCCGCCCGAGATCAGCAAATGCTCGGCGGACCGCAGTAAGTCCTTGCGATTGAACGAGGAAGGTCGCTGCGTGCGGGACCTGAAATAGGTCGTGAGCACCGCCACGACGTAGTAAAGACCCACCGCCACCAAACCCATTCTAAGCAATGCCCAAAGCAGCTCTTGCGCTCGCATGGTCCGTCCCGCCTTTTCCTCCCGGTCTTCCACCCCTTTAGATTCGATCGAGGATTAGAGCGATGCAACTCTGTTGCCAGTACCATCCTGTCGGCCGCGCGAGCATCAAGAAATCCCCAGCCCAGGGTTAAGCTGCAATGTTGCTTGGTGATAGTCTCGGCCCGAGAAAGGCGAATCACGATGAACCCGCCCGAATTCTTTGGCCCACACCCGGTCGTTTCTACACGGGCTATCCGAACGGTTAGATATTCGATCCCAAAAAGCATAGGGTAGACCACTGGGCCGCCCCTTCACACTAGGGGATGGATCAGGCTCCCACTGAGCTTGACACTCCGGTTGGACATTGATAGGATAGCTGCCAAATTCTCGAGGAGGTTCATGCCGTGGGCTTCACGATGCCGCAGCCGTTGGAAGTGGATTCGAGCGGTTCCATAGGAGCCGTGGTAAGCGGTTCTCTGGGCGCGGTGGGACCCGTCACTGTGGCCGGTATTCCGGATACCTTCCACATCGACATCGACAAACTTCCCAAGATTCACTTAGGGATTGATCCGGTCACCCTCAATCCGGTGACCCTGCACCTTGATCCTGTTGACTTGAACCTGAGCATCAAGGAAATCCCGAACACCCGCGCCCACCTCCCCGCCGATTTCACCGTCGGCCTTTCGGTACTGGGCATGGAGCTGCTTTGCGTCCGCCTCTGCGGCGAAGCCCAGATGATTACCGAGCCCTACCACCCCAACCCGTGCGAACGTTGCGGGGAGCGGGAGTTGCAGCTTCCTGGCCGGGACTTGAAGGAGAGCCGCGAGCGTAAGGCGGGCGGGCTCAACGCAAAGAGGGGTTAGAAGGTGGCTGGTAAAGCAGACAGTACGCAACTCCTGCGATTCCGAGGGTCGCCCCGCGCGATCGAAGCCCTTATTCCAGTCGGCGTTCGCGAGGCGACCGCACGAAATCTCGTTGCACACATCGAGACAGAATTGAAGCCCTCCATCGTTGTCCATCCCATTCCGGTCGGAACATCGGCCACCCGCTTGCGACTGGTCTTGCCGGAATCGATGCCGCCCGGCGCTTATAGGGGTACAGTGCAAGTCGGCGATTCGCGGTATCCGATCCTGGCGGAGGTGGAAGCCTACCCGCATTTGCGGCTTTCGCCCACGCGTCTATCGCTTGAAGCTGCTGCGAGCTCCGAGGTGGAGGTCGAGCTTACCGTGGTGAACGGCGGCAATGTTATCTGCGAGGTCGGCCGGGCCTATGCTCTCGGTCTGTTTGACAAAGACGGTCTCAATCGGGGTACGGCGGCGGCCTTTCAGGAGGATTCCCCGCGAGGCCAGGAGCGGGTGGGCCGGCTCATGGACGAATTCGCGGAGGGCTACGGCGGCTTTCTTCGAATGAAGGTTGAAGAAGGCGCGGGACCCCTCGAGCCCGGCCAGCTTCGAAACCTGAGGCTCAAACTGAAAATGCCTGACCGCCTGAAGGCGGGACGGAGCTATTTTGGAACATGGAGCTTCCATAACCTCGCGTACCAGGTGACTGTACGAGCGATGGGCCGGGAAGCTGGGGAGGTCCAATGAGTCAGGCTGGCTCTGAGCGTCCAATCCTCGACGGACGTCCGATCCTGGATCTGATGCAATCCTTCGGCGACGAAATGATCCGTTCGCTGAACACTCTCCTCGATCAGGGGAGCAAGATGAGCGGGGACCTGCTGGACTCGCTGAGCGCTAGCCAATTGTCCGGGACCCTAAGCGAGTTGCTGCAGTCTGGCATGCAACAGCTCGGTCGCTCTGGGAGTTGCGGCTGTAGAAGCTCGCGGACCGGTACATGTAGCTGCAAGATTCCGCCGCCCTGCTGGGCGCCTCAGCCCGTGGGAGAGGTGGTCAGCCACGTTTGTCCCGGCGGAACCGCAACGCTGCGTATCTGTGTCACCAACTGCGGTGCCGCAGGGCGCGAGGTTGTCATAAAGGCAGAGCACAACGAGGGGATCACAGTAACGCCTTCTAGCTTGCACCTCGGCCCCCTCGAGCGTAAGTGTGTGACCGTCTCGGTGGCCCTAGCCGGTGAGGCGGCTTCAGGCCACGAGCGTGAGGTCATAGTTTGGGTGCTGGGTTGCCAGGACCACTATCTGCGGTGGAAGATCAAGACCGCCAAGCGGGGCACGGATTGCTGTCACGAAGTAGATGTCGAGGATTGCCCTGATCTGATTCACCACTGGTATGATCACTTCTATTGCGAACGCCCCTGCATGCACTAGGATCGACAACAGGAGGAATCGTGGCAGGTATGGGCCAAGCGGAAGATGTCTGGCGTCGGGCCATCGATGCGAATCTGCGTTTTTATGGCGCGCTGGGCCGGCTGACTGCTGACTACTTTAGGGACCTCTTTAGTGTGCTGGGTGGAGTTGCGTCGCCTCAGGCAGCGAAAGCAACGGCTACCGCCTCGGAGCCGGCGAAATCGCAGAAGCGAACCGCGGTGATGGTTCTGGAGGAGGTTGCCGGAAAGACGGCGGTGGGTGTGTTCCTAGTCGAAAACCACTTAAGTCACGAGGTTGCGGAGCGGCCGGTGAGCTCGGTTTTTGTTGACTCGGCAGGTCGCAAAGTCAGTCCGGTGATCCGGTTTGATCCGGAGGTTGTGACCCTAGCGCCCGGGGAGCAGCTACTGGTTCGTGTGATGGCGGCGATCGACGATAAGCTCGAGCCTGAGGTCCGCTACCAGGGCGAGTTGACCATACGGGAGCTCACGAGTACGGCGATTCCCATTGTATTGCGCCGCAGGACAGTCGCGGACGGCCCTCCAGGCCCGGCTACTTCCAGTCGCCCGGCCGGTGTCGGCCGGAAAAAGAACGCACCGAGCCGTCGCGCCAGATCGAAGCGTGGTTCCGCGCATCGTGCCGATGGCAAGGGCCAATGACCGCACCCGGGGAGGGCGGAGTTGCCGGCGCCTATCTTGTCGGCTCCATGTGGTGGTACGCCGCTTATGTCCTCCGGCCGGCTCAGGCTCTAAAGCGCGCTGGGCTCTCACCAACCCGCACCGCCGGTGACCTGCCTCGCGAGCCGCCCCGCCCCGGTCTCGGTCCTTACTTCTCCCCCCGCCACCGCGAGCCCGTCTTTCTCTCCAAGAAAACGTCTCACGACGATCTGGTGGAAGAGTTTGACCGGATGTCGGAAGTGTATGCTGAGTTTGTGCAGCCGTTCTCTCAGCCCATCTTCGATGAGGCGCTGGCGGTGATGCGGGATTATCTCCCCAGCGATGCGCGCGTGCTGGACGCCGGCTGCGGTCCTGGGCGGGAGCTGGTCCGGGTCGCGCGCCTGGTGCCTCAAGGCGAGGTAGTTGGGGTCGACCTGGCGGCGGGTATGGTCAAAACGGCGCATCGCGCGGCTCGCGCGGCCGGACTGGACAACTGTGCCTTCTTTCAAGCCGATGTGGGTGAACTGCCGGAGGCCTTTACCGCAAAGTTTGATTTGATTTACAACTGCCTGGCCCATCATCACTATCCTGAGCCCACCGCTGCGGCGGCCTCCGTGCTGCGCTGCTTACGACCCGGCGGAGTTTATTGCGTGGTTGATCCCGGTCCTGCCTGGTACAACGCGCTGAGTGCGCCGATCGCCAAGTGGGCGGACCCGGGCTGGATCGGCTTTCATACGCCCGAAGAGTTCCGCAACCTGTTCCGCGAGGCGGGCTTTTGCCGTTCGGCATGGTTTGAGCTTCTTCCTGGCTTCGGTCTGGCGGTCGGACAGAGATCGGCTGGCGCCGCCGGCGCCAGAATAAAGGCCGATCGAGGGGCGAAGGTGCGGGCGCGGGCAGGAACGCAGCCAGGCGGGCGCGCTTAGCGCGACTCTCATCAAGGCCGAAGCCTTCGGGCCCGAGAGCCTGTGCGGGCGCGTCCAACCTCCCGATTGCTACCACCACAGCCGTGAGCAAGGGATTCCGAGAAACTGGCAGCGAGGCGGCGGCCTACGATGTGGGGCTGGTCAACCGAACCTTGAACCAGGCCCGGCAAGACGTTCTGGCCGAGTTGGAGCTTCTCTTCCGGGAGCGGCGCCGAACCGGCTACGGGCCATTGTACGACTTGCTGGCCGATTACCCCTTCCGCGAAGGCAAGGGATTGCGTCCGGCAATCTGCTTCGCCGCCTGTCGGGCAGCGGGAGGCCGCACCGAGCAGGCGCTGCTCTCCGCCACCGCTTTGGAGCTCTTCCACAATGCTTTTCTGGTCCACGACGATATCGAGGACGCCTCGGAGTTCCGGCGCGGCAAGGTGACGATGCTCCAGGCGCACGGCGCTCCCGTCGCCATCAACGTCGGAGACGCGACCAACGTCCTTGCCCTTGAGCCCTTGCTCGGTAACACAGCGCGGATCGGAGTCCGCAAGGCCCTGCTGGTGTTCCGCGAGGTGGAGCGGATGGCCCGCGAGTCGGCCGAGGGCCAAGCCATTGAGCTGGACTGGATCGCCCAGGGGCGGTTCGACCTGGGTGACCGGGACTACACCCGCATGGCCTACAAAAAGACCTGCTGGTACACTGTGATCGCGCCGCTGCGCATCGGCGTCATCTGCGGCAGCCCGCCAGGTCCCCTGGCCCCTCTCGAAGACGAGCTGATGCCCCTGATCGAACTGGGCTTCCTCGCGGGGATCGCGTTCCAGATCCACGACGATCTCCTCAATCTTCAAGCCGACGAAGGTCTGTACGGCAAGGAGACGAGCGGCGACCTCTGGGAAGGCAAGCGCACCATCATGCTGCTGCATTTCATCCGCACTGCGCGCAAACCGGCTCGGGAACGGGCCCTGCGAATTCTTCGCACCCCACGCGCCAGGAAGCGGCTCAGCGATGTTCGATGGCTCTTGCGCGCCATGGTTGAAAATGGGTCGCTCACGTACGGCCGGTCCGTGGCCGTGAAATACTGCGAGCGCGCGCTCCGGGTGGATGCGCGCGGACTGCCTTTGTTGCTGGAGAATGACGATCGACGTTTCCTGAGGGAGATGTTACGCTATGTGATCGATCGCGCCAAATAGAGGGTGGGACGTGGGGCTGGGGGATGGTCTTGTCGCCGGCTACTGCCCAAGGATCTCTCATTCTGAGCCGATGCGCTCCTCATCGAATCGCTCTGAGAGCAGCGAAGGGGCTCACGGTAAACTCCGCGCAGCGGAGCTAGGAATCTCGGCATTGTTTTGGAGGCCTAAGGCGCCATACGTATGAGGGTACCTAACGAGCCCGGCGAGCCCAAGGGATCGTTCTACGAGTTTCTCCAGCTCCAGAACGATTTTTACGGCCGCCTTGCCGAGGAAACGATGAAGTACTTGCGCCGGCTTCAGGCCGCCGGCGCGCCCGCCACACCGGGCACGGTGCTGCTTCCCGATGGGTCGGTTGAGCTGAGGGGCAGCGGAACCCCCGGCGCATCCGTGGAGTTCAGGCTCGAGGTCGAGAACCGTCAGCGAGTTCACTGCATGGTGACACCGATGCTCTCCCCTCTGGTGGATGCTTCTGGAACCACGTGGTTTCCCGCGGCTCGGCTTCAGCCGCCCTCCAAACTGCTAGCGCCGGAAGAAGTGGGCGAGCTGGTCATCGCCATTCCCTTACCGGCGGACGTCCCGGCTGGCACTTATCGGGGCGCACTCCTTCTGCAGGGCTTCCGCGAGGGCGCGATCGCCGTCGCCGTAACCGTGGCGAGGGGGGTCTCAGCTAAGCCGGGGACCGCCGCGCCGGCCGGGAGGCGAACGGTGCCGCCCGTGAAACCCGCAAGGGCCACGATCAAGCGCAAAAAGCGCCGGCGCGAGCCAGCGAGGCGGAAATGACCTCTGCGCAGTCAGAGCGAGTGAAGCTGGTGGACACGGTCGAAGGACCGGGCCGAACGACGGCGACTCTGGTGGCCTCGCTGGCGGCGCGACTCGCAACCTTACATGCGGTCTCCGGCGCGGATGCGGTGGGGTCTTTGACGGCTGGCTTCGCGGCGCTGGGGCGAGAGGTCAGCCGGAGCGCGGAGGGCGCCCGGATGCGGAAAGCCATCCAGGCAGGCCGGGGCGGCCCGAACGGTGAAGCTTTATGGACGGCGCTGCGCATCAGCGATTGGGCCTCAGGAATGCCCCCGAGCCCGGTCCTTCAGCATCTACGCAACGACCTCGCCCTGTTGCTGTCCGACGATTTGGAACAGACGCTCCAGTTCCTGCCGATCCCGAGCCAGATGGCTGGCGCCGAAACTGCACCGGAGGCGGCGCCCGTCACGTTTCTGGATTGCGTGATGGGGCTCTGGGCCTTCTCGACGGAGCTGGTTCGATCGGTTGAGGCCCTAGCCGGCCCTACGCTGGCCCACGTCGAGGTGGTGAAACCGTCCGAAGGCTCCCAGGCCGAACCCCAGAGCGCGCTGCTCAGGTGATCTTTCTCGACACACTTCGCCCGCCGTCGCCCTTTGATCTGTCGGCATCGGGGTACAAAGACTGGCTTCATCTGAACGTCCTCGACCACTCCACCGGCACCATCGGAATCATCAACGTCTCACTTCACGGCGCGCCGGGTGATCCACGCTCGCGAGCAATCGGCACCGGGTTGGCGCACGTCCCCGGATCGGGCTGGCTCGGCAACGTCGAGGTCCGTGGGCAGGGGCAAGCCGCCATAGGAACCTCCAGCATTGGTCTTGAGCGGGTGGCGCTGGCGGTACTTCCGGCCGAGGGCACCGTCCTCGCATCCGTGAACGATCCGGAAAATGGCTTGGCGGCGAGGCTGACTGCCAGGCCCTCGGTGTCGCCCGTGGTGGTGGCCGAAGAGATTCCGCTTGGTCCCGGGTGGATTTCCTGGTACGCGGTGTCGCGTTTGGCTCTGAGCGGCCATTGGACGCTGGGAAGCCAGGTTCAGGACCTGAGCCAGGCCACCGCCTACCATGACCACAACTGGGGCCGCTGGCATTGGGGCGAGGACCTGGGGTGGGAATGGGGCTGTTTCGTTACGCCCGCGCCCGGCCCCGCCTTGGTCATGTCGCTGACCACCGACCGCGCGCACCGGCGCCGTGGCGAGCCTTGCCTGGCCGTGCACGCCGCCGGAAAGCGGCGGACTTTCACCGGAGCTGCGATCGAGATCGAGTATCGCGGGCGGCTGGAGACGGTCCTGCGCAGGCTTCCCGGGGCGATGGCGGCTTTGCACGCCGACTGGATTCATCCGCAACTCCCCCAGAAGCTGCTGCTGCGCGCCAGCGACGGAATCGATCGCGTTACCATGGAATTCACCGGCCGCGCCGCCGCTCAACTGATCGCCGCCGACTCCAGCCGGCGAGGATACGGGTTCATTCATGAGATCGTGGGCGAGTTTAGCTGCTCCGGCGAGCTCGGCAAGACCCCTATAGGAGGGACCGGGTTAGGCGTGTTGGAGCATGTCGACTGAACGTCACCTGTTACTTGCGGAGCACCCCGGTCGGTGGCAATATCTCGATCAGGTGAACCAAAGCTCCTCGGGACTTAAGTGCAACGACGCGGATTCTCTCAATGCGCTGATTAACGATCTGACCTATATAACAGTTTCCTGCGCCAAATTTGTGGACAACCGTCTTTACGCCGGCCAAACTCAACTCCAAAACATTCGCAACGTGGCAACGCAGGCGCAGGGCGAGCGGGACAGTCTTTTGAAACTTCTCGCTGCCGCCACAGGTGATGGCACGCCTGTCACCATCGCGGGCGGAGAGCAGCAGTTAAGCGTGAATGGCACGCTCTTTCCCTATGCCGAGGGTTTGCTGGACAATCTGCAATTCGCTATGGACCATTTTGCGATCAGCTGGAAAACGCAAATCGCCGGGGGTTCAAATCGTCTACACTCCGATTTGAAGGACCTAAGCGACTGTTAAGAAATAACATTTACATTGTGCGAGTCCAAGTTTACGCTGCCTGGCGAGGTTGGAAGGTATAGTTCCAGTCGCCGTGAAACTTATGAGGCTTCAGCCGCAGCGTTCGCATCTCGTCATCCGT
>DATDGR010000241.1:0-46163 GCA_036521995.1 Terriglobia bacterium
GAAGATCGTTCCGGCCGTCACCGAAACTTGGTGGCCGCATCCCGCACATTGCCGGAGAATGGAACGCAGGGGCCAGGCCTTGGCGGAACCGCAGCCCGGGCATCGGAATCCCTCCGGCCAGCGGAGCTGGAACAGATACTCCCGGCAGGCCTGCTCCGAGCGGAAGCGAGCCTCGAAGTCCGCGGCGGTCCGAGGGTAATCCTCCATGAGCTCGCATACTATAGGTTGGGGTCACCTGAGTCAAGTGGATACCCAGATACTTGTAAAAAATCTTCCCAGGCAGCCAGGTAGCGCAGACCGCGCTCCTCGGTCTGCGGCTTTTCAAATCCTCGCGTTCTCGTCCGCAGGCATATTTATCCTCCCTGCCCATCACTATTTTTAAGTATTGCTCGTCACTGGCACGCCGGCGGAGTAACAGTGATCAACTTTGCTGGTTTCGGTACAGCTTCCTAATGTCTTCATCGGTGCGATTGCCATGCACTTGGAGCTTTCCAAGTTCCGCCTCAAGCGCTGCCATTTCTACATCCGTGAGCTCGATATTGGCTGCAGCGAAGTTCTCTTCAATCCGCCCCACTTTCCTTGAACCGGGAATCGGCACGATGAACGGCTCTTTGGCCAACATCCATGCAAGTGAGATTTGTGCTGGCGTGGCGTCCTTTTGCTTCGCAAACTCTTCCAGCAACTTGATGAGCATCCGATTTGCCCTGATATTTTCGTCGGTGAAGCGTGTGATGACTCGACGCACGTCGTCGCCTTCATACTGCGCTTCGGGACGTACCTTGCCTGAGAGAAAACCACTGGCAAGTGGCGAGAATGCAACGAATCCTATGCCCAGTTCCCCGCACACTGGCAACACGCTATGTTCGAACATGCGTTCCATGATGGAGTATTCGCTCTGCACTGCGGTCAACGGAGTTACGGCATGAGCCCGACGGATGAGATCCGCGCCGACCTGCGATAAACCCCACCCCCGAAGTTTCCCCTCACTAATGAGCTTGCCCATGGTTTCCGCGACATGCTCAACCGCCACGCCCGGAGTTTGACGGTGCTGATAATACAGATCGACACGATCGGTATTGAGGCGTTGCATGGAGGCATGCAAATGATTGCGCACCTGCTGGTCGATCGGTTTCTCAGTAGTTGATTCAGTTATGCGAAGCTTCGTGGCGATTGTCAGCTGATCACGCATAGGAGCCAGTGCTTCGCCCACCAACTTCTCGTTATCGCCTGCACCGTACCCTTCCGCAGTATCGAAATGGGTACACCCCAAATCGAACGCGTACCGAATCAACCGCACCGACTCACTTCGTTCCGGCACGGCGCCGTAGCCATGACTAAATCCCATGCAGCCAAACCCAATGGCCGATACTTCGAGGTCTCTGAGTTTACGCGTCTTCATCCGAAGTTCTCCGACTTCACATCATGGCAATGAATTCATTGAGGACCACCTGAGGAGCGCGCCTTCTCATCAAACACGCTACCTCAGCCAGATATCTCTGCAGCGTAACGTGAAATCAACATCTTCGATATTGCTCGTCGGAAACGTGCTCCATCCAGTCGACGACCTTCCCGTCCTTCTTTTCCTGAATGGCAATGTGGGTCATGGCCGTGCTTGGTGATGCTCCATGCCAGTGCTTCTCGCTGGGCGAAAACCAGACCACGTCACCGGGACGAATCTCCTCGATCGTGCCACGCCGCCAGCCGTGACAATGAGCGTCTGTCCGAGGGGATGCGTGTGCCACGCAGTCAGATCCGCTTCAGCGCCTCGAGGTACTTGTAGCCGCTTCCCGTCAGGAACAAGACCACGGTCTCATACCCGGCCAGAAATCCGTCGGCCAGCAGACGCTTTAAGGCCGCCAGCGTGGCGCCGCCTTCGGGAGCGGTCACCAGGCCCTCCGTCTCCGCAATCTCCCGGACGCCTTCCAGCATGACCCCATCGTCAACCGCCACGGCCGTTCCCCGGCTCTCGCGCAGCGCCTGCAGTATCAGAGAGTCACCGACCGCAGCCGGCACGCGCAGTCCGCTGGCAATGGTCTCAGGACCAATCCATTCTTCGGCGCGTTCGGCTCCGCTGGCGAAGGCGCGGACCATGGGCGCGCACCCGGTCGCCTGCACGGCGTACATCCGCGGGCGCCGCCCGCTCGTCCAGCCGAGTTCCTCCATCTCCGCGAAGGCCTTCCACATGCCCACCAGTCCCGTGCCGCCGCCGGTGGGATAGATCATGGCGTCGGGCACCTGGCCGTCAAGCTGCTCGATCACTTCGTACGCCATCGTCTTCTTGCCCTCGACCCGATAGGGCTCCTTCAAGGTGGAGACGTCGAACCAGCCCTCGGAACGGATGCGATCCGCGAGAAGGCGGCCGCAGTCGCGGATGCTGCCCGGAACCAGCGCCACCTCGGCTCCGAGAATCCCGCACTCCAGTTGATTCATGATGGGCGTTCCTTCCGGCATGTAGACCAGGGCCTGGAGGCCGGCGCGGGCCGCGTAGGCTGCTAGGGCGCCACCCGCGTTTCCGGCGGACGGAACCGCCACCTTTTGCACGCCGAGCTCCCGTGCCAGGGTGATGGCCACCGCCTGACCGCGAGCCTTGAAGGATCCGGTGGGGTTCACCCCTTCGTCTTTGAGATAGAGGTTGGGGACGCCGAGCTTCTCACCAAGGCGCCGCGCGTGGAGCAGGGGCGTGAAGCCCTCGCCCAGACTCACGATGGCAGCTTCGTCGCGCACCGGCAACACCTCGCGATAGCGCCACAGCGTCTTGGGTCGCGTGGCGACTGCACTGCGCGGCATCAAGCCTTCGATGAGCCGATAGCGAACCAGCAGCGGCGATCCGCACTCGCAAAGGTTGTAGAGACGGCCGGCCTCGAACTGCTTGCCGCAGCGGGAGCATTCGAGGTGGGAGACGCAATATGAACCGGACATATCAGGCAGTTGCACTCTCTCGCTTCGGACCAGACGATTTTTCCTCGCCGAGCCTCTGCAATTGCCTACAATTGGTAGTCAACGTTCTCACCATGCCGATTCGCCTGCTGGCAGTAGACCTCGATGGCACCCTCCTGAACGGCCGTTCGGAGATCTCCGCGTCCAATCGCGAGGCCCTGAACGCTGCCGTGGAGCGCGGCGTGGAGGTGGTCATCGTCACCGGACGGCGCTTTCACTCAGCCCGCCCCATTGTCACCCAACTGGCCTTTCCACTCACCATGATTTCGTCCAACGGGGCGCGTATCAGCAATCTTGAAGGCGAGGCCTACCATCGGAATTTTCTTCCCTGCGCGGTGGGGCGCGAGGTGCTGGAGACAGCACGCGAATTCCGGCGCTACGCGGTGGCGATCTACGACATCTCAGGACGCGGACAGGTGACGATGCAGGAGGGCGCCTCTTTGGACGGCCCCTGCGGCTGGTATCGGCGCAACTCGCCGGCAGCGCTGCTTGAGGTGCCGGATCTCCAGGCCGCCCTCACTTCAGGCATCGGTCCCGGCATGGGGCCCGGCATGGCGCCGGCCGCTGGCGACGGCAGCCGTGGCCTGATCCAGGTGATGTTCGGCGGCCCTCCAGGCGAGATCGAGCCCCTCGAGCCCCTGCTCCGGAACGCACCTGTCGCCTCCGAAGTCGAGCTGACCTGGACCAAGTATCCGGCGCGCAACATGTACCTGCTGGACGTCATGAATCGCGACTGCACGAAGGGAGCGGCACTCCGGCTCTGGGCTGACCGTCGCGGCATCGAGGCCGTACAGGTGATGGCGCTCGGCGACAATCACAACGATCATGAAATGCTGGCCTTCGCCGGGCGGCCCGTGGTGATGGGCAACGCCGAGCCCGGAGTCCGCCGCGACGGCTGGGCCAGCACGCTCACGAACGACGAAGACGGCGTGGCGGTAGCGGTGCGGCAGTACGTCCTGGAGCCGTGAGATTGTTCTACGGCCTGATCTCTGAGGTTAGAAGGAAGAAGGTCATCAACGGCACCGTCGTGTTTGATGTAGATTGCCCTCATGCAGTGCACTTTGACGGAGACCCAGGCAGCCCCGTTGTACGACGTCAGTCTCCATCGGCCCGGTCACAACGATCGGCGGAAAAGCGCGGTGGCGGCAGCCATGGCCAGGACCGCGAACCCAAGCAGATAGCCCAGATCGCCGTAGACGGCTACCATGCCGGTGTTCTTGAGCAGCAGGTTCTTGAAGGCGTGAACGGCGTAGGTGAAGGGATCAACGGTGGCGATGGCCCGCATCCAGGCGGGAAAAGCCTGGATGGGATAGACGGCGCCGCTCGGGAAAAAAAGCAGCGTGTTCAGCACGCCAAAGACGGCCCGCGGCAGAAGCGGGTCGCTCACCCGCACCATGATGAGGAACATCATGCTGACCAGCGCCAGAGCCGTGGCGACCACCATGACGAACACCCGCATCAGACGCAGGGGATCGAAGGGCTGGGGAATACCTGCGATCAGCGAGCCAATGATCATCAGCACGACGCCCGAGAGAACGCCCTTGAGGGTGCCGGAAAGATTGAACCCCATGATCAGTTCGAATTTGCTGATGGGCGTCACCAGGTAGCCTTCGTGCAACCCGCGGGCCTTATCGTCGATGTAGATGATGCCGCCGCCGATCATCACCATCATGAAGATGGAAAGCACGATGGAACCCGGGAGCAGATACTGGATGTAGGGCACGTAAGGGTAGACTTCGACGATGGAAAGCGAGACTTGCGTCGGCAGCCGAGGGTCGGGACCCTTGTCGTCATAAGCCGTCACCATGCCGGAGAAAAGCCCCTCGAGCGTGGAGGAGACAAACTGGTCCGTGTTGTCCTCCACCAGCGCCACTTGAGGAGCCTTCTGGGCCAGCACGTCGCGGGAGAAATTCGGCGGAATATTGAGTACCCCGTTCAGGCGGCCGTTGCGCAGGTCGGTGAGCGCCCGGCCCTGATCCGAATACTCGACGGGAGTGACCGTCTCCGCGTTGACGGTGACGGCGCCCAGCATCTCACGCAGCTTGACAGCAGTGACCTGGCCGTCCTGGTCTACCACGCCGATCTTGAGGTGCTTGAGTTTGCCGCCAAAAGCGTAGCCCAGCACGATCAGTTGCACCAGGGGGAAGATCATCGACACCACGATGAGCACCGGACTGCGCCGGAACCGGCGGATGTCGCGTTCGATGAGGGCCCAGATTCGGTTCATAGCGATCAATCGATTCAGGAGTCAGAATCTCGCTGCCTTGCCCTGACTCCCAAATCCTGCCTCCTAGCCTCTGCCTCGCTGATACATCACGCTGACGTCGTAGCGCGGCGCGTCCTGCAGCTCATCGCGAAGCTGGCGGCCCGTGAAGTGCATGAAGACGTCGTCGAGGGTGGCAGACTGCACGGAAAGCGCGGTTACCGCGACTCCCCGTTCCCTGGCGGTCCCTACCAGCTCCACCGTGGTGCGAGGTCCGTTGCGCGACGCGATACGGTAAACATGATCGTGAAGATTCACGCTGGCGACCTCGGGCAAATGCTCGAGCGTCTGCAGCCAGTCCGGCGGCTCCGCGGCGAAGCTCACCTCCAACATATTCTCGGCCGGAATCGACGCCTTGAGTTTGAACGGCGTGTCGAGCGCCACTAGTTTTCCATGATCAACAATGGCGATGCGATCCGCGAGCTTGTCGGCCTCGTCCATGTAATGAGTGGTGATCAAGATGGTCAGGTCGCGCTGGCTCTTGAGGCGCGTCAGCATCTCCCACACCGCCACCCGCGATACCGGATCGAGCCCGGTGGTGGGCTCGTCCAAAAAGAAGATTTTGGGTTGATGCACCAACCCCCGCGCGATCTCCATCCGGCGACGCATACCTCCGGAGAGGAACTTGACGGGCTTGTCCGCCCAGGCGGCGAGGTCCACGGCGTCCAGCAGTTCTTTGATTTCGCGTTTGCGGCGCTCGCGCGGAACTCCATAAAGCTTGGCGAAGATGCTCAGGTTTTCGGTCAGACTGAGGTCGAGATCAGAGGTACTGGCCTGCGGGATCACTCCGATGCACTTGCGTACCTCGTTGGGAGACTGGCGGATGTCAAATCCGTGAACGCGTGCGGTGCCGGACGTGGGCTCGATCAGGGTGGTGAGCATGCGAATGAGGGTGGACTTCCCGGCTCCATTCGGGCCCAGCAACCCGAAGATCTCCCCGTGTTCCACCTGGAAGGTGATGTGATCCACGGCGGTGAAGTCGCCGAACTTCTTCTCGATCTGGTCAACTTCGATGGCAGCCATATGAAAAGCAAGGTTGAGTGGTTAGTGGCAAGCGGCGAACAATCACCCCCTCATCCGGTCACTTCTCCTTCCCCACCTGCCCCACGGGCACCGTAACGTAGGCGCTCATGCCCACGGCCAGCGCGCGGTCGCGATTGTCCACCCGCAGGCGAATCTCAAACGTCTTGATATCACGCTTGCTGCTGCTGACGTCGCGCTGGGTGGCGAAACTGGCGTCGGCGCCGCGATAAAACACGACGCCGCTGCGCTCGGCGCCGGAAGGCAGCCGTACCAGGAGTTGCTCGCCCAGATGCACTTGATCGATGTAGGTCTCCGGCACGTCGGCCCGCACCCAGAGGTCGTCCGGGTTGATTAGAGTGACGATGGGCTGCGCGATGTTCACCACTTCGCCTTGCAGCGCCGCCCGCGTGTCGACAAAGCCGTCGATCGGCGAGCGGATTTCCGTATAGTCGAGGCGCACTTGCGCCTGCGTTTTCTGCGCCGCCGCTGCCGCCAACTGATGAATGCTGGCGTTCAATTCGTCCTCGCGCACCTTCACCTGCTCGAGGTTGGAGCGCGCCAGCGCCAGCGCGGCCCGGGCGGCTTCCACTTGCTTCTGCAGGGCTTCCAGGTGCGCTTTGGCGGCGTCAAGCGTGGTCCGCGCCGCATCGTCCGAAGAGGCCGGCATGATCCCCTGCTGGAAAAGACTGTGGGTGCGTTGATAGTTCAACTGGTCGTTTTCCAGGTCAGCGGCGGCTTCCTGTTGCTGCGCCACCGCAGAGGCCAGCGATGCCTCCGCCTGGTTGATCTGGTCCCGCGTTTGCAGCTCCTGGTAGCTCAAAGCCGCCCGCGCCGACTGCACCGCAGCCGCCTGGCCTTGCTCCGAGTGCGCGTAGTAGGCGCGCTGCGCCACCAGTTCCTGCGGCATGATCGTGGCCAGCAACTGCCCTTTTTTCACCGGGTCGCCTTCTTTCACCAGCATTTGCTCGATTTGCCCTTCCACCTGCGAGCTGAGTATCACGTCGTCGGTGGTGACAATCCCCGTGAGCGCGAGCGAGGACAGCGGCCGGCCATAAAGGTAATAGAGGGCCGCGCCGACTGCGGCCGTGATCAGAACCAAGACGAGCAGCTTGCGCATCAGAAATCTGCCTCCGACTCGCGGAACAAACGTTGCCGGTTGAACAGGAGCATCGCTCTCATAATACGTATCTTACCGCGTCCTTCTTACACTGACTGTAAGGCGCCGGAACCCTAGGCGTGCGGTAATGGCATCGGGCGGCGTTATAATCTCCGCTGCGAAGCGCGGCATCAGGGTTGGACAGCAAACCGGAGGAGGATGCACGTGCCCATCACGATTCTCGTCTTTGCGCTAGCGACCGGCGCCTCGGGAACAGGCCCACCGAGTGTCGGCCAGCTGGCGCCAGACTTTGTATTGAACGACCAGAGCGGCCATCCCGTGCGCCTCAGCGACTTTCGCGGGAAGAGGACCGTGGTGCTGGCGTTCTACATCCGGGCCTTCACGCCAGGGTGAAGGAAGGAGCTTCAGGCGTATCAGGCTGATATCGCCAAATTCGAGCAGGCCGGCGCGGAGGTTATCGGCATCAGCGTAGACCCGCCGCAGCGCAATAAGGCATTCGCCGCCGAGCTCGGCATCACCTTCCCGGTGCTCAGCGACGAATCGAAGACGGTGACGAAGCAGTACGGTGTCCTCTACCCCCTGATCCGAGTTGCCAAGCGGGTGACCTTTGTGATCGACCGCCAGGGCATCATTCGCGAAATCAAGGAAGGCGGCGAAGCGGCTGACCCCGAAAAGACCGCGCAGGCGTGCTCCTTGATCAAGAACTGAGCAGTCTCGCTTGTTGCCGGCCGGTTGGCCGAGCTTCCACGCGGCGGCCGGACTCGTTGACCGCGAGGCCCGCGAACGAATCTTTTCGCGGAAATCGGGGTCTATCACCAACAGGATCAATCGTTTAGACCTGCCAGTTCGTTTTCCAAAATTTGGAGCATCTCATTTTGAATCAATGAGATGCCTCGTCCAGTTCGTTTTGGTCCTCGTTTTCTCCACTGCGGCTTCCGGCGGCGCCAGGAACCCGCTCATTGACCGGAGCACTCTGCGAACGAATTTTTTCCGCAAAATCGAGGTTATCCCTTTACAGATCAAAGGCTTAAGCATGCCAGTTCGTTTTAGTAAATCAGGGTCATGTCCCGTAGAATGAATGGGATACGCCGTCCAGTTCGTTTCGAGTTCCGGATTCCGGTTAGGGGGTCTTACAGTCGCGGAGGGGGTGGCGGGACCAGACGCCTTCAACATGGGCCGCATCGTTTCATGACCGAATAGTACACGAACCTTCGCCCTTTAGTCAAGCAACTTCGGCCAAGCCGCCAAGCCAGGCAACCCCAAGGGCCATCCAGACTCTTACTTTGAATTCAGGAGAGGAGTACGCCGTGGCCAGCTCGTAGACCTGACCTCAGAGGACGAACGGCACCAGCGCCCAGGTGTGCTGCCGGTATTCCTCGTACTCTCGCCCGAATTGCTCGATCATGAAGCGCTCCTCGGCTCTCGACTTGTCGAGCCAAATCAGGAACGCGAGACCCACCGCCAGCAAACCCCGCACTTCACCCAGCGCCAGCGCCGTGCCGAGACCGGCAAGCAGCAGTCCGGAGTAAATCGGATGGCGCACCACCGAATATGGCCCGCTGCGGATCAAGGTATGGTCCTGCTTGACGGTGACGAGGGCACTCCAGTTCCCGCCTAGGATCGTGCGAGCCCAGATCGCCAGGCCCACCCCGGCCCAAGTCAGTGCGGCGCCAGCAACGGCCCAGACCCAAACCGCGGGAAGGAAGCGCTCTGCCAGCGGTCCCCAGGCGATGCGGTCGTTGAAAAGCAGGAAGAACGCGACGACTCCAAACAGAAGATGGCGCGTGCGGCCCCCCAGGCTTTGCCTCTTGACCGTCCGCTTGACGCGGAAGGCCATGAGGAACCAATAGGCAAGAAAGAGGAACCAAGCGCACTCAATCGACCATTTGATGGCGTGATGAAATGACATCAAACCTCCGGGCGCTTACGGCCGCCTATCGTATTGTCCTATCAACACCTCACCCGGAGAGGTTGAGGTTTCTCGCATTGGGCTTATCGCATCGAATGGAGCATGGAGCCAACTCATTTGCCTACCAGAGCTAATAATCCGGTCTCATCAAGGACCTTCACACCCAGCTCGCGCGCCTTATCAAGTTTCGAGCCCGGATCAGCGCCGGCCACGACGTAGTCGGTTTTCTTGCTCACCGAACCGGTCACCCGCCCGCCCGATTCTTCGATCATCTTCTTGGCGTCTTCGCGTGAATAGGCGGGTAGCGTTCCGGTGAGCACAAAGGTCTTTCCAGCAAGCGCATGCCCGACCCTCCGGGCCTTCTCTTGCTCGAATCGAAGTCCGGCGCGCCGCAGTTTCCTTAGCACCTTCTGGTTGTGTTCCTCGCGAAAAAAGTTCGCAATGCCGCCGGCGGTCTTCAACCCGATCTCATTCACTTCGTCGAGCTCGGCTTCGCTGGCTGTGGCGAGTTTGTCGAGAGAGCCAAATTGGTCAGCCAGGAGCTGCGCGGTGCGTTCGCCCACGAAGGGAATACCGATGCCATAGATTAGGCGGGCCAACTCGGCCTTCTTGCTCTCCTCGATTTCCCGGAGCAGGTTGGAAGCGGACTTTTCACCCATGCGCTCGAGCGCCACCAGTTCTTCCAGCTTGAGGGCATAGAGATCGGCCACGTCCTTCACCAGGCCTTTATCAACGAGCTGGTCCACGAGCGCTTCGCCCAGGCCGTCAATATCCATGGCGTGGCGTCCGGCGAAGTGGCGCAGAGTTTCCTTAAGCTGCGCCGGGCAGGCTGAGTTCATGCAGCGGTACGCGACTTCACCTTGGGCGCGGAAAACGTCACCCGAGCATACCGGGCATTTGGACGGCATGTGGAACTCGTGGCCATTCTCAGCCTGTTTCATCACCTTTACCACTTGCGGGATCACCTCGCCGGCGCGCTGAATCAGCACGGTGTCGCCGATACGAACTCCCAGGCGTTCGATCTCGTCCATGTTGTGCAAGGTGGCGTGGCTCACGGTGACCCCGCCCACCTCCACGGGTTCAAGATCGGCTACGGGCGTGAGCGTGCCGGTGCGGCCCACCTGGGCACGGATGTCCTTCACCACCGTGGTTGCCTGCCGCGCCGCGTACTTGTAGGCCACGGCCCAACGGGGCGACTTGGCCGTCCAGCCGAGCTCGTCCCAAAGGCGTGTGTCGTTCACCTTAATGACGACGCCGTCGGTGTCGTAGTCGAGGCTGTCCCGCTTAGTGTCCCATTCCCGGATGAACTTGAGCACCTCGTCAAACGACCGGCAGAGGCGGCGGTGCGGATTCACCTTGAAGCCAAGCTTGGCCATGGAATCGAGAATCCGCCAGTGCTCGGAGAGCGGCGGCCGGCCGTCGACGAGGGCAAAGTAGAGAAAGATGTCCAGCTTGCGTGAGGCCACGATCCTGGAATCCAGTAGGCGCATCGTGCCCGCTGCCGAGTTGCGCGGATTGGCGAACTTGGGTTGCCCTGCGGTCTCGCGCTGGGCGTTCAGTTCCGCAAAGGCCCCACGCGGCATGACAACCTCACCGCGCACCTCGAAGCGCTTAGGCTTGCCCCATATTTCCAGCTTCTTCGCATCGAGCCGCAAGGGCAAGGAACGGATCGTGCGCAAGTTGGCCGTAACATCCTCACCCTCGATGCCGTTGCCGCGGGTGACGCCATGAATGAGAATTCCATTCTCATATACCAGAGACATAGAAAGGCCGTCGAGTTTCAGCTCCCCTACGTAATCGACCTGATCGCGCCCCGAGAGTTCGCGCACCCGCCGGTCGAAGTCGCGCAGATCGTCCACCGCATAGGTGTTGTCGAGGCTCATCATGGGGGTGGAGTGCCGGACTTTGGGAAACTCGGCGGCTGGCTCGCCGCCGACCCGCTGCGTGGGCGAGTCCGGCGTGATCAACTCGGGAAGCTGACCCTCCAGGTCCTTGAGGCTCTTCATCAACTGGTCGAACTCGTAGTCGGAGATTTCCGGGTCGTTCAGCACGTAGTAACGCTGCTCGTGGTGGCGGATCTGCTCGCGGAGCTTTTCGATTTGCTTTTCACCGTGTGATGCCAACTCAGTGCCCTCCCGCGGCCGGTTCGAGGTCCATTCCCCTCGGTTCAAGGAATTATAGCTTGGGGTAGGTCAGCGGCGCTGGTAGGGAAGGCCACGCTTGACAGCCTGCGCTTCCGGCGCTACGTTGAGTTCGACGAGCTTCTCGGTGACGGAAAGGCGCCCCAGGGTGCGAGCGGAGGCGAAGGTATGCGAGCACGATCCATGATCATTCCTATCGCGCTGGCCGTGGCCGCGGGTGGCCTGGCGAGCGGGGGCCAGGACCAGACCCAGCCCAACATTCAGCGCGCGGACGCGCCGCCGGCGGCCTCCGATGACCCCATGTTTACAGCTCGCAACCTTCAGAATCTGGTTTACGGCGTGATCAAGAAAGTAGATCCTGCCGAGCTGGTTTGCGACCACACCGAGTTCGGCGACGCGCAACCCTTCAAGCTCGACAAGAAGACGAAGTATCTGCGCGACGGCCAGACCAGCACGGTGGAGCAGCTCAAAGTGGGTGACAAGACCTGGGTGAAGATCCGCAAGAACAAGAAGACTGGCGAGATAACGGCCCTGGTGGTGGTCACCGGAGAACTTCCCACTGGCACCAAAATCAGGTGAGGCCACGGATCCCCGTTGATGAGGTGTCGCGCTGATTCAGTGTTTGATTCCGGAGCCGCGCCTTGGCGTGATGAACCTGCCTCGCGCCTCAGCCCCTTCTATTGACTCGAGCAACACTCATTTACAACCCTGTCGCCGGGCGCAACCCGGCCCGGCGCCAGGCGGAAATATGCGCCGCGGCCTACGTACTCCGGCAGTCGGGGTTCACGCTGGATGTCCGGACGACGACCGGCCCCGGAAGCGCCCGCCACCTAGCCTGGTCGGCAGGTCGTGAGGGGGCCGACGCGCTCATCGTGTGCGGGGGCGATGGCACCATCAATGATGCCGTGAATGGGCTCGCCCCGGGCGCATGTCCCCTCGCGATCTTGCCCGGCGGCACCGCGAACATCGCGGCCAAGGATCTCGGCCTGCCGCACAACCCTGTGGCGGCGGCTCGGGAACTGAAGGGAGCGCGGCCTCGTCGTATCGCGCTCGGCCGGGTTACCTGGCGCCCGACCGAAAACCATCCGCCCACCTCCACGGCCACCAGCAGATTTCTGTCCGAGGAACCGAACGGTGCGCTGCCACCGTCGCAAGATTTTCGTTACTTTCTGAGTGTGGCCGGCGTCGGCTTCGACGCCTATATCATCCAGCGGCTCGGCTGGGATTTGAAACGGGAGTTTGGCGTCGCGGCCTATGTATGGGAAGCCCTTCGGCAAGTCTGGCGATACGGGTTTCCGCGGTTTGTCTGCCGCCGGGGACCGAACGAGTGGCGGGGGGCAATGGCCGTGTTTCAGCGGACGGAACGTTACGCCGGTTGGCTCCACCTGGCGCCAGGAGCGAGCCTGTTGAATCATGGCATGAGGCTTGTCCTGTTTGAAAGCTGCCGGCCCCGGCGCTATTTCTTCTACGCTGCGGCGGTGGGGCTCCGGCGCCATCTTCAGCTTCACGACCTCCGCATGGTTGAGAGCTGGCCTCTGGTCTGTTCGGCTGAAGATTCATCGAGACACATCTACGTGCAGCTCGATGGGGAGCTGGCTGGCGAGCTTCCCGCCACATTTGACTTGGTGCCGGACGCGCTGACGCTCCTCTTGCCGGAGCGATTGGCGCCAGCGGCGATCCCTGCTCTCGCGCGGCTCAGCGGAAAGGCTGAGACATGGACAATCTCACCCACACCCTCACCGGAATCGCCCTGAGCCAGGCGGGACTGAACCGCAAGACGCGCTTCGCCACCCTGGCGCTCATCCTGGGTTCGAACGCCCCGGACGTGGATATTGTCGCGCGCTTCGGTGGGAGCACAGCCTACCTCGAGTACCATCGCGGCATCACGCACTCGCTGGTGGGCTTGACCGGCCTCGCCTTCGTCCTGACCGCCCTCATTTATTTCCCCGGACGCAGATTGAAGCCCAAGCCGTTTGCACCTTCGCTCGACGGACGCTGGCTCTTGGTCCTCTGTTCGATCGCCCTGCTGTGTCATCTGTTGCTTGACTTTACCAACGCCTACGGCGTGCGCCCGCTGATGCCCTTCAGCGGCCGCTGGTACGCCTGGGACATCATGCCCATCCTCGATCCGTTGCTGCTCCTCGTGCTGGCCGCAGGACTCGGCCTGCCGGCCGTCCTTCGACTGGTTTCCGAGGAGGTCGGCGCCCAGAAGACCGGCTACCAGCGGGGGGCCATCATGGGGCTCGTCGTCATGGTGCTGCTCTGGGGCTTGAGGGACATCAATCATCGCCGGGTGCTCGCACTGCTGGGGTCCAGTAATTACGGCGGCGAGCCCCCGCTGCGCTTGGGCGCCTTCCCGACTCTGGGTCCCTTTTTGTGGATGGGCGTGATCGAAACCGACACTGCGTTTCACGTGCTCGAGGCTAGTGCGCTCGCCAACGATGTAGCCGACGAACACGCGGAAGTATTTCATAAACCGGAGCCCTCACCCGTGCTCGACGTTGCTCTTCATACGCACCTTGGACGCGTCTTCATGAACTTCGCCCGCTTTCCGTGGGCCCAGGTCGACGAGAATCCGGATGGCTATGAGGTGCGAATCCGCGACCTCCGTTTCGGATCCGGTTCGCCCGGGCTCTTTCAGGCCAGGATCGAGCTGGATCGCAACTTGCGATCTCGCAGCGAGAGCTTCAGCTTCATGGGCGAACCGACCCAGTAAATTGAGCAACCGCGAAGCGTAGGGACGACCGGCTCCCGCGGAGCCGATGGCTGGAGAACGAGCCCGGAGCTTCTTGCTCGTCGCGGGTCAATCTTCACGGGCCACGGTGTTAGCTGGCAGGAGCAGTCTTTTGCAGGTAGCGATAGATCACCAGCAGCAGGATGACACTGGCGGCGGTGGTAAATGAAAGAAAAGTGAGATGGTACTTGAGGAAGCGCTCCGCCTCGGCGCCGTAACGCATACCCACCCAGGCCTCCAGTGCAAAGCGGAGCCCGCGGCCAAGGATCAAGGCCGTCGCCAGCCGCAAGGGGTTCATGCTGAGCGCGCCCGCCACCACGGGCACCACCTTGAAGGGCGTCGGTGGCGGCAGCAACGAAGCCACCAGAACGGTGACAAAATCGTTCCGATTAAGCCATCGCCGGGCTCGTCCCGCCTCCCGCATCTCCCCATTGCGGCTGAAAAGACGCTTTCCCTGACGGCCTAATCCGTAAATGGCGAAGGAGCCGGCCACTGACCCTGCGGTGCAGTAAACGGCGTAGAGCGGGCCCAGGTTTGGATGCCGGCTGGCCATATGAATCAGCAGCAGGTCGTTGATCAAGGGAAAGGCCAGGATGGAGGAGTCCAGAACGTTGATGAGAAACAGGCCCCAAGCTCCGTATTGGGCCAGAACGTGGCCTAGGTGTACGCTGAAAGCTTGTAGCCAATGCACTCTGATGTGCTCCAGGAACTGAGGCTGTCATTCTATGCTGAATCTGCCGGACGAAGCAACGAAACCTCGCCCCGCCCGAGCGGCTTGAGATAGAGCCGCCGTAGGGCTTCGACGGCCTGAGGAAGACGCCCAAGAGCTTGGACGGGATCCGCCACGACGGGGTTTCAGAAGTGAGTTTAAGCTTACCGCTTTTGACGCCTCACGTGCCTAGCCCTTATAATTGGTTGTGTACGCTCCGCATATGCCCCTCTAACGGTTTGGGAAGCCTTCGGCGTGTCGTTCTGGGCGGAGCGAAGAATCTGCTTTTTGTCTTCTCAAGGCGCTACGAAATTCTTCGGCGCTCAGGACCACCTTCGCCTCGTCAGAATGACGCGAGGGGCGGACCAGGCGGTCGAAACGCACCGGTGCCGCTTCGTGAGGACACCGCCCCCTGGCTTCCTTCGCAAGCGGGGAGCAGGATGCGCGAGGGGGGATCGGCAAGGGAAGGGATTTGTTCATGGCTGACCAGGATTCACTACTCCCGATAAGGCGGGAGATCCCCGTCAATATCGAAGATGAGATGCGCAGCTCGTATCTCGATTACGCCATGAGCGTGATCATTGGGCGCGCCTTGCCCGACGTGCGGGACGGCTTGAAGCCCGTGCACCGCCGCATTCTCTACGCCATGTACAAGGAGGGAAACACTTCCGACAAGCGCTACATCAAGTGCGCCGGTACGGTGGGAGAGGTGATCAAGAAGTATCACCCGCACGGCGACGCGGCGGTTTACGACACCCTGGTGCGCATGGCGCAGGACTTCAACATGCGTTACCCTCTGATCGACGGCCAGGGTAACTTCGGCTCCGTGGACGGTGACAGGGCGGCGGCCTACCGGTATACCGAATGCCGGTTGATGCGCCTGGCCGAAGAGCTGCTGGCGGACATCGAGAAGGAGACCGTCGATTTTGTTCCCAACTTCGATGAGTCCACCGAAGAGCCGGTGGTACTCCCCACCAAGGTTCCGAACCTGTTGATCAACGGCTCTGACGGTATCGCCGTCGGCATGGCCACCAAGCTTCCACCGCACAACCTTACGGAAGTGATCGAGGCCGCCGTCCTGCTGGTCAACAAGCCGAAATCAACCCTGGATGACGTGCTGGCGCTCGTGCCCGGTCCGGATTTCCCGACCGGGGCCTACATTTACGGGCGCAGTGGGATCAAGGCTGCTTATGAGACGGGCCGGGGCATGTTCACCATGCGCGCCAAGGCGGCCATCGAGCGCCCCACCAAGGACAAGCAGCAGATCGTCATCAGCGAGATCCCCTACCAGGTGAACAAGGCGAAGACGATCGAACGTATCGCCGAGCTGGTTCAGAACAAAAAGGTGGAGGGCATCTCCGACGTTCGCGATGAATCGGACCGCGACGGCATGCGCATCGTGATCGAGATCAAGCGCGGCGAGCAACCTGAAGTGATCCTGAACAATCTTTACAAGCACACCCAGCTCCAGGAGACGTTCGGCATGATCATGCTGGCCATCGTCAACGGTCAGCCGCGCACCCTCCCGCTCATCGACGCCTTGCAACTCTTTATCGATCATCGCGTGACTGTGGTGCGCCGCCGCACGCAATATGATCTACGCAAGGCCCAGGAGCGCGCCCACATCCTGGAAGGCTTCCTCAAGGCGCTGTCACAACTCGATGCCATCATCAAGTTGATCCGGGCGTCGAAGACTCCGCGCGAGGCCCGCGACGGCCTGATCGGCCGTTTCGAATTCACCGAGCGTCAGGCGCAGGCCATTCTCGAACTACAATTGCAGCGTCTTACCGCTCTGGAGCGCGACAAGATTCAGGAAGAATACGAAGCCTTGCAGAAGAAGATCGCGGAGTATCAGGACATTCTGGCCAGCGACAAGACGCTGAAAAAAGTGATTGTGGATGAGCTCAAGCAGGTGCAGAAAGATTACGGCGACGAGCGCCGGACCGAGATCATCGAGGAGCAGGCGGAGATTCGCCTCGAGGATTTGATCGCCGACGAAGACGTGGTCATCACTGTCTCGCACTCGGGGTATCTCAAGCGCACGCCGCTGTCGACCTATCGCCAGCAGGGGCGCGGCGGCAAGGGCCGCATGGGAATGAAGACGCGCGACGAGGACTTCGTGGAGCACCTCTTCATCGCCTCCACCCATAGCTACATCCTGGTGTTCACCAATACCGGTAAGCTCTATTGGCTGAAAGTCTACGAAATTCCCGACGTGGGCGCCGCCGGTAAGGGCAAGCACATCCTGAACCTGGTCAATCTGGCCAAGGAAGAGAAGGTGGCCGCCGTTCTCGCGGTGCGGGAACTGCCCGAGGAACCCAAGGACGTGCAAGTGGGTGAAGAAAGGTTCGCCGCCGAGGGCTACGTCATCATGGTCACGCGCAAGGCCGTCATCAAAAAGACGCGGCTCTCCGAGTTTTCCAATCCACGCTCGGCGGGCATCCTGGCCATGAGGATCGACGAGGGCGACGAACTGATCTCCGCCCAAATCACCACCGGTCGCGACAACATCTTTCTGGCCTCGCACGAGGGCATGGCGATCCGCTTCCCCGAAAGCGGCGTGCGCGACATGGGGCGCGCGGCTTATGGCGTGAACGGCATGGGCCTTGACGAGGGCGACTACCTGATTGGCATGGAGGTGGTGGGCGATAAGGAGCTGATCCTCTCCGTCACCGAAAAGGGATTCGGCAAGCGCACGGCCATCACTGAATACCGCCTGCAATCACGCGCCGGCAAAGGTGTGATCAACGTCAAGACGGCCGAGCGTAACGGCAAGGTGGTGGCGGTGCTGAGCGTGACCGAAGAGTCCGAGGTGATGATCATCTCGCAGTTCGGCAAGATCACGCGGCTGGACTCGTCGAAGATTCGGGAGAGCGGCCGCTCCGCGCAGGGCGTCAAGCTCATTTCACTGGAAGAAGGAGATCAGGTTTCAGCAGCGGGCTTGGTGGAAAGCGAAGGGAACGGGAACGGCGGGTCGGGTCAGACTACCTTGATCCAGTAAACTGAGGGGTTGCGGGCCCTTCGCGCCCGTTATAGAACGCGATCTGCCCCACATTTGATGGGGCTCTTCCGGGTTCTCAGTGGGAAACCGAGGCAATCTGAATGGTTAGGGACAGCCACCTATGCGTATGAGATTTGCAGTGGGCGCCGTCGAGCAAATCTGGCTGGGCTACCTGAGCAGCCGCCTCATAGAACGGTGCGGCCCACTAGAATCCCCGAATTCCCCTTAAACGACTCGATAGGGCATCGACCCTTCGCCGGAGGCAGGCTATCCATGGCGAAGCCATTGAATCAGGTTCCGAAACAACGCCAATCCATCCTGGGACGGGTGCCCAGGCAATGAGGCCCGCTCGGGGTGAGGCATAAGACCGAGCACTTTGCCACTGCGATCGGTGATTCCCGCCGCTGCGTCCGGTGCTCCGTTGGGGTTATTCGGATAGTCCATTGTCGGATGGCCGTTGGCGTCGCAGTATCGAAACGCCACGTGTGAGCCTGATTGGGCTGTCGCGGCAGCAAGCGGCCGCCCTTCGCCATTCGCCGTCGGCATCTCGAGCACCCGGCCACCCAAGCCCTTCGTCCATAGCGAACCCTCTTCTGACACTGCCAGACGCACCATTCGGTCCTCGAAGCGCCAGGACTGGTTGTCAACCAGCGCAAAGGCCCGGCGCCCGGGAGTTCGGCCCGGCAGAATTCCGGCCTCGGTCAACACCTGAAATCCGTTGCAGACACCCAGGATTGGCTTTCCCGAATCCAGGAAGTCCCCGAGCTGGTCGCGAAGTTGGGCCACAAGCACGCAGGCGAAAACCCTGCCGGCGCCGAGGTGGTCGCCATAGGAGAACCCTCCGGGGATAATGGTAGCCTGATAGTGATCCAGCCGCGTACGGTGATCGAGAAGGTCGCGCAGCAGCACGAGTTCGCTGCGCCCGCCGGCGCGCTCCAGGGCGGCCGCTGTCTCCTCGTGGCAATTGGTGCCGGGAGCGTAGAGAATGGCCGTGGTCGACCGGCTCATTCCACCACCTCGCGAAAGGTCTTTGTCCAACTGTTCTCGAGCTCACTTGACGGTTCCCGCCAGACCTCGTTACCGCTGTCCATCAAGACCAGTTGCGTTTCCCCGATAACCTCGCCGACGACGCGGTGCGGAACCGGTAAGCCATCCAGGACAAATTGCGGATCGACTTCGACGAGGGCAGATCCCACGAATTCTCCGAAGAGCAGCTCGTCCGATCTCAGATTCGAGTCTCGGGCGCCGGGCACCTGCGGGCCGCGAAGCATGATTCGCGCTCCCAGGCCGGAGCCCAGTGCGGCCTCAAAGGCGCGAGCGAGGATTCCTCCCTCAGCGATCGCCGCTCCGGAGACATAGCCGCCCGCCCGATGCCAGGACAACAGAAGGTCCCAGAGCTGCCGGATCGCGGCCACGTCGTAGCCGTCGAACAAGCGGTCCCCGCGCTGGCCGTACAGGTCTGCATAGACGCTTCCACCCAAGGCTTGGCCGTCTGAGCGGCCGAGGAGCAGCAGGCGGTTGCCGACCTTCTTGAACTCCTGGGTTACAATACGCCCTACGTCGGGCACGGACCCCAGGGCGGTCACGGCCAGCGTAGGAGGCACGTCAATCAGACGCCCCGCCGATTCGAAGGTGCCGGAGCTTGAATCTTTGCCCGAGATGAAGGGCACGCCGATCCCGGTCGAAAACTGCGCGATCGCCTCAACCATCTCTTTGAGGTCCCAGGCGACTTCCGGGCGCAGGCGCGGAGTGTAAAAGTTGTCGCACAGGACCATCTGGCGGTAGTCTACGCCCGCCACCACCGCCTTGGTGACCGCCTCGATCACCATCATGCGAGCCATCGTGCCCGGACTCACGTCGCCGTAGAAAGGATTGAACGCGACCGTGGTCACAACTCCGTAAGGTTTGCCACGCAACGGCGCCAAGACAGCGATGCGGGTTGGCATACGGTGATTCCCGCCGCCATAAGGTCCGATCACGGTCCGGCCCTGAACCGTGCTGTCGAAGCGCGTTCCCGCCGGGCTCTGGTCCGCGCAGTGGTAGTGCGCCAGCACGCGTCGAATGGCGCGCGACCACTCCTCGCGGGCGTGCGGCTCAGGAAGATTGAGCGGCTGAAGCTGCCGCTGCGGCTCAGCCAGGGAAATTGGCTCGATCGGACAGGCTCCCCAGAGGAAGCCCATCTCCAGATCAGCCACCTTGTGCCCATGCCAGCTCGCTTCGAAACGCCCGCTTCCGGTGAATCTCCCGATGACCGCATGCCTCACTTCATAGCGATCTAGGATGCCCTCGGCCTCCGTCAGATTCGCGGGAGCCACCACCACCAGCATTCGCTCTTGGGACTCGGAGAGCAGAATCTCCCAGGCCGTGAGGCTGCGGTCCTTGAGCAGCACGCGGTCGAGATCAAGATCCACGCCGATTTCGGCTCCCACCTCTCCGGCCGCGCTCGAGATGCCGCCGGCGCCAAGATCGGTGATAGAGCGGATCAGGCCCGCGTCGCGCAAGACCGGAATGGCGGTCATAAATTTGCGTTCTGTGATGGGGTGGCCGATCTGAACGGCCGCCGATTCCTTGGCCAGAGTCTCGCCCGTCATGCTGGCCGAGCTCGCCGTGGCGCCGTGGATGCCGTCCCGGCCGGTTTCGCCTCCGATAAGCAAGGCCAGATCGCCGGGCTGGGGTGTTTCCTTAACGGCGTATCGCTTGGGAATCAAGCCGATCGAGTGGCCCAGAGCGAAACACTTGGCGTAGCCAGGATGCTCACGGTAGAGCGCGTGCATCATCGGGATGCCCATGGGGTTGCAATAGTAAGAAGTGCCCCGGATGGATTCGGAGACAATCAGGCGTGGATGCAGCGCTCCCGCCGGCACGTCTTTGTCAGCCAGGCGAGGGTCCATGGTGCCCATGAGGGTGGTGCCGCCGATGGGGTAGGCGCCTTTACCGAAGCCGAGCGTATCGCGGATCACTCCGCCGTGCTTGGTCGAAACACCGCCAAAGGGCGCGATTGAGGCGGGGAAGTTGTGAGTTTCGCCCTTGATGGTCACCACCCAGTCTTCGTAGAATTCCATCCCACCCGCGTTGTCTTTGAAGGCCGAAACCACCCGGGGGTGATCGATGGCCGCGGTCGCCTGATAAAGCCGCTTGAGCAACCCCAGGCTCTTCCAAGTGGTGTGATAGCAGTGGTCGCTCCAGCTCTGCGCCAGGATTTCAATTTCGGCGTCGGTGTGCGCTTGGCCGCGTTCGATCTCATGGCCCTGGATTACCTTCATCTGCGCGAGGGGCGCGTACCAGGATCGCTGCCGCGACAGCGCGCAGAGCTCGTCATCGCTGAGACCGGCAAGCGCAATCGACCGGACAGGGTCAGGCTGGCCGCTCGGGCGCAGGGTGACCCAAATCTCGTCCGGTTTGCGCACCCGCTCCACGACAGGGTTATAGAGGAAGCGGGCGGCCGCGACGCGCGCCCGAGCGTCACTGAGCCCCGGGAACTGGTAGCGCCGGCTAAGACGCGCAAATTCGAGGCCCGTCTGGCCGAGCGCCTGGGCGCCTGCCAGGATCGAAGGCGTCTCGGGATCGGTCACGGCCGGGCGGTAGGCAATCTCCACGATCGGGCCACGGCTCTCGTCGAGCATCGAGTGCTCGGCGGCCGTCTGATGGAGAGGATTCGCCACGAGCGGCAGCAGCGCGTCCACGTCAACCACGCCTTCCAGCCAAAAGGCGCGCTCGATCACGAGGTCGCTCAAGTCCGCGTAGCCATGGCGCCGCAGGAATCCGAGCCAGTTTCGAGCCTCGGCGTCGTCGCGGGACATGACGTAGACACTGTGAATGGCCATCGTCGACCGCCAGGCGGATCAGTTGGAAAGTATGGCGACAACCGGACGACTAAAAGCCTACGCATCATCTTATCCGACAACCCGCCGCCCGGTGGCAAATAATATGGCTCTTCCGGGTTCTCAGTGGGAAACCGACGCAACCTGCGTCTTGACAACTGTTAAACGACGACGGGCGCACACGTGGGCTTTCTCTCTCTCCTCTTCCAGTTCCCTCTGGGCTGCTGATCCAAGCCGATTGCTTCGTATTCTCGCGCTCCGCCTGAGCCGGTTTGTTCCATCCCTGACCGCTTTGGAGCGTCGTACTTTCCCTGGAATGATCTGATTACAATTGATTTATCTAAGCCTGCACTTGCCGGCTCCGAACTGATCTCCTTCCGGCTTTGGCATATAGGGGGGGGAGGTTACCTGATCGCCAACAGAATTCCGGCCCACGGGGACTTGACGGTGAGGCGGCTGCCGAAACCCATCTCCGATTATACATCCTGCCGTCGGCGTCGTCAAGCAAATCTTGCTTTTAGCTGGGCCGCGGCCCGTAGGACGGCGCTGCCCACTAAAATCTCCGAATTCCCAATATATACTGTGTGAGGTGAGAGGAGTAGAGTCGATGGATACCTCGCGCAGAGAGCTTTGCCTCATGCTGCCGGCGCTGCTGGCTTCACCGCCTCAAGCGGCCGGCGCGGCGAACCCGCCGTTACCTTCCAAGGTCTACCGCTTTGAAGCGCTGCCCGTCGAGACAACCGGCCAGAATCAGTTCCGGGCAGTGCTCGAGGGAACCACCCACGAAGGCTGCCGGGTGGCGCTCCACGAGACGGACCTCGGGCCGGGCGCCGCTCCTCACCCGCCCCACCATCACGCGCACGAGGAGGTCTTTTTGATCCGTGAAGGCACGCTCGAAGTGACCATCAACGGCCAAAGCTCAAGTTTCGGCCCGGGCTCAGTGGCCTACATCGCTTCAAACGACCAGCATAGCATCCGCAACACCGGACAGACTCACGCCCAGTATTTTGTCCTCGAACTCGGCACGCGGAGTTGAGTGGTTGCGGGATCCGCAGTGATCGTCTTGTGATCGGGCGGTGTGCTCGGGAGGCTAAAGCCGACGGTCAGAAGGGCGTTCACGGTGACTACTTATTTGCTGTCGAGCGTGAGGGTCACGGAAACCGGAAGAGTCTGGTATTCATCGTAGACCAACGGGGCGTCGTGTCTATTTTCGGCCGGATAGTGTCACCGGCCTTTCCGTTTACTTGAAAATTGAACTCCCAAGTTGGTCCACTTTGGGCTCGAACCCACTGAGTCCTTGAAGGGTCCATGACTCAATCTCCCACCATCGCTCGATCAGCCTCGGCACGGTATACTGCCCATGGGACGCAAAATCAGACCATGGAGTTCAAGGTTTCCTCTGATTATCAACCGCGCGGCGACCAGGTGACGGCTATCGCCGAGCTGGTGGAGGGCGTGCGCGCCGGGCAGAAGCATCAGGTACTTCTAGGCGTCACGGGCTCCGGCAAGACTTTCACCATGGCCAAGGCGGTGGAGGCCGTGAACCGGCCCACTCTGGTCCTGGCCCACAACAAGACCCTGGCGGCCCAGCTCTACAGCGAGTTCAAGAGCTTCTTTCCCGGGAACGCCATAGAATACTTCGTCAGCTACTACGACTATTACCAGCCCGAGGCCTACGTTCCGGCCGCCGACATCTATATCGAGAAGGAAGCCACCACCAACGACGAGATCGATAAGCTACGCCTCTCGGCGACGCGTTCGCTGTTTGAGCGGCGCGACTGCCTGATCGTGGCCAGCGTCAGTTGCATCTACGGTCTAGGCTCGCCCGAAGCCTACTACGGCATGCTGCTGCTCCTCGAAAAGGGCCAGCGGATCTCCCGCCAGGACATCCTCCGCCGTCTGGTGGACATCCAGTACGAGCGCAACGATCTCGACTTTCGGCGCGGCACTTTCCGGGTGCGCGGCGACGTGGTAGAGGTGTACCCCACCTATCAGGACGCGGCCTTCCGCATCGAGCTCTGGGGCGACGAAGTGGAAGGACTGGCAGAGATCGATCCGCTGCTCGGCCAGGTGAAGCGGACCTTCCCCCGGCTGCCCATCTACCCGCGAACCCATTACGTGATGCCCGCCGACCGCCGCGAGACGGCCATCGACAAGATTCTGGAGGAGCTCGATTGGTGGCGGGGGGAGCTCGAAAAACAGGGCAAGCTGGTGGAGGCGCAGCGGCTGAACCAGCGCACGCGCTTTGACGTGGAAATGATGAAGGAGATGGGCTACTGCCACGGCATTGAGAACTACTCGCGCCATCTCTCTGGCCGCCTGCCGGGCGAGCCGCCGCCAACCTTGCTCGACTATCTGCCGCAGGACGCCCTGCTCTTCATCGACGAGAGCCACCAGACGGTTCCGCAGCTCCACGGCATGTACCACGGCGACCGCTCGCGCAAGCAGATTCTGGTGGATTACGGTTTCCGCCTGCCTTCGGCACTCGATAATCGCCCCCTAAGCTTTGAAGAGTTCGAGCACCGCGTGGACCAGGTGATCTACGTGTCGGCCACGCCCGGGCCGTACGAACTGACACGCGCGGGCGGCGTGATTGTAGAGCAGATTATCCGGCCAACCGGGCTCATCGACCCCGAAATCGAGGTGCGGCCTACGCGGAATCAGGTGGATGACCTGCTGGCGGAGATTCGGGATCGCGCCGGGCGGAACGAGCGGGTGCTGGTGACCACGCTGACCAAGCGCATGGCCGAAGACCTGACCGAGTACTACTCCGAGCTGAACGTCCGCTGCCGCTACCTGCACTCGGAAGTAGAGACGCTGGAGCGCGTCAAGATCCTGCGTGACCTGCGGCGGGGCGAGTTCGATGCGCTGATCGGCATCAATCTGCTGCGGGAGGGCCTCGATCTGCCTGAAGTGTCGCTCGTGGCCATCCTGGACGCTGACAAAGAGGGCTTCCTGCGCTCGGGGGGCTCGCTCGTCCAGACGGTGGGACGCGCCGCCCGCCACATCAACGGCCGCGCCATCCTGTACGGCGACAACCTGACGGACTCCATGCGCTACGCCATCGGCGAGACCAATCGCCGGCGCGCCAAGCAGACGGAGTATAACCGTGAGCACGGCATTACGCCGGAATCGATCGTAAGGCCGGTCGATATGGCCCTGGCTTCGATCGTCGAGGCGGATTACGTGACCGTGCCGCTTGAAGGCACGGGCGCCGAACCTGCTACGCCTGACGAGCTTCAGCGGCTGATCCGCAACCTGGAAGGACAGATGCGCGAAGCCGCCCGCCGGTTCGAGTTTGAGAAAGCGGCGGAGTTGCGCGACCGGCTGAAAGAGTTGCGCGAGAAGGAAGTGGGTCTGGCATCAGCACAGAACACGAATCCTTAATAGCTGTCGACCGGTCTTGACGGCCCTCATCAGTGTCTTGACTGAAGTAGCCAAGACTCACCCGATCAAGAGAACTTTAGGCCGCCATGTTTGGCACGACCCGGATTTAAGTGCACATTCTTAAAAGCACCCTCCTTCTAACCTGCTGACTACAAATGAGTTGTACGACGCCACAAAATGATAGTGTACAGCACACTTTTGTTGATTCTAAAGGACATTCCAGCTTTGGGGGTGGGGGGGGTGGGGGGGTATACGGTTTTTCGAACCCTGGGAGCCTGATTTTGGCTTCCACACGGAGGCTTTGTCTAGAATCTCCAGGCCCGGAACTTCAGGCACGGCTCTGAAAATATCGATACTGTACACTGTTCAGCCCGGCTGTCAAGGCCTTTCGCGGTAAGACGGTTAATATCGGGTCTTTGAAGTCCCCTCAAGAAATCGGCCCGCAAAGCGGGCCACGGCGTGAGCCGTCGGCATGAGCCGTGGGTGTGCGAAGGCCCACTCTTCCCTTAGCGGGCTCTAATGAAGGCCTCTCAGGGCCCACGCTCAGTTCAGATCAGTACCCGACATCATAGTACGCCGCTTCTTCGTCGATTCGCGAACTTCATCAAAACAAAGCCACTTCTCTCTTTCCACAGCGTCAGCCTCAAACAAGGTCGCGGGTCTTTTCCAGTTTGGCTTGAAGTTTGCAGCGCACTCGGCCACGTCGCACCAGCCCTTGCGATGACAAAAAACAAGCGGAAAGCACCCCGAAGAAGAGCCGTTCCGCATCTCGCGCTGTCGTGACTGTGGCGCTCTTGGCTGTCGCCGGGGGAACGTTCATGTTTTTCTCGCGGCGGCACGCCGCGCAGGCTGCGGCGGTGCAGACGAAATCCGAGGCCGACTCCATCAAATCCGTCTTGCACCTCGAAAGCTTCGTTGTGAACCTCGCCGACCCAGATCAAACGGCCTTTCTCCGGATCGGTATTGACCTCGGGGTGGGCCAAACCGGCTCAGGAGGCAATTCCGCGGACAAGAACTCGCCGGTGCTGCCAAAAATTCGAGACTCCATTCTCTCCGTACTGACCACCTGGCAATCGGTGGGGCTGCTCGCGCCGGAGGGCAAGATGAAATTGAAAGGGCAGCTTCTGAGTGTGTTGCACGAACAGGTTCCAGAGGTACCGGTGAAGGAAGTCTATTTCACCGAGTTCCTGGTCCAACGATAGGGAATGGAAGAACGAGTCAATCCGTCAGCCGAGACTGGGTCGAAGCCAGAGTGGCTCGCAACCTCGCAAGAGCGCTGGGCGTCCGTTAGCACATTGCCGTGTGTGCTGAGCGTCGACTTGCCAACTCCGATTACGGTTGGAGATGTGCTCGATCTTGAAGTGGGATCGGTGATCAGGTCGCATCATTCTCCAACTAACCCGGTGCCCGTTTGGGTCAATGGTGTGATCATTGGCCAGGCTGAATTTGACGTGGCCGGCAGGCAACTGGCCGTCCGAATCACCGAGGTCCACTGAGGGTCACATTATGAGCGCTCGAGGCAGAAGGATTACGCCCATGAAGCCAATGTCTCTGGTCGCGGGACTTCGGACCGCCCTGAGGTATTTTCTGAGCCTGGGGCAGAAGCTCTCGGTGCAGAGGAAGAACGACATTCATCTTTGTGAGACCCTTTCCCTCGGAGAGAAGAGGTTCCTGGCTGTCGTGCTGGTGGAGCAGCAGAAGTTTCTAGTTGGAGGGGCCGGAAACTCGATCAATCTGCTGGCTAAGCTTCCCAGCGGGTCATCCCGGGGGCAGCTCAAAGATGAGGTACACCTTCTTTGAAGGTCTGGGTGAAGCCGGCTATCACGAACGTGGTCCAATTGCTCCGCGCAAAAAGGTGGGGGAAATTGGCTTTGCTCCTTGGAGTTTGGACGGGAGCAACCGGATGCGCCTCGGCCGGGCCTCCACCTGGCCTGACGACCGCGGGAGGGTTTCCTCTGCCCGGCATCGCCGGCGGGAGCACCCAGGTCACGTGGACGATTCTCGTCCTGCTGACCGTGCTTACGTTGATCCCCGCGATGCTGGTGGCGATCACGCCGTTCGCTCGTATTCTTATCGTCTTTCATTTTCTTCGCCAAGCGCTCGGGACCCAGACCGTCCCTACCAACCAGACTCTGATCGGTCTGGCTTTGTTCCTCACCTATTTCGTCATGCAGCCCGTCGGCACGCAGGTGTATGACACCGCCATCGCTCCGCCGCAAAAGGGTTCGATCACGGCGATGCAAGCTGCGGACTTGAGTGCCAAGCCGCTTCGGGCTTTCATGTTGAAGTTCACGCGCGAGCAAGACCTAGCCTTGTTCTTGGAGCTGGCAAAATCACCGCGTCCCCGGAATTCGGACGACCTGCCGATGCGCGTGGTGGTTCCAGCCTATATGATCTCGGAGCTCAACTTAGCCCTGAACTCAGCGCCTCTCTCGAATCTGTCGAAGCTACAGGTGCAGAGACTAAGACGCGGGCGCTGTCGAGCCGAGGCCACCGTGAACCGAACCTTGACTTTTTGAGGGACATTGAACTGAACGTCACCCTGCACTTTGGTAAGCGGAATGTGCTGCTGAGTGACGTTCTCGAGATCAGCCCGGGTGCCGTTCTCGAACTCGACCAACAGGTTCAAGAGCCGGTTGAACTTCTGGTGGGAAAGAAGGTCATTGCCCGCGGCGAGGTGGTCGTCGTGGAAGGGAATTACGGCCTGCGAGTCACTGAGGTCGTCAGCCCCGTCGAACGCATGGAATTGCTTCGAGACTAATAGGTTGATAGAGGCCAGGGAACCCCCTGATAGGACAGTGCCGTCCCCTAGAATTCCCGAATTCCCCAAATCTAATTAGCCTTCCCGTCGGACACACTCCTACTCCCGGTTCCCGAAGCTCGAGGTTTCCCCAAATGACACCAGAACCCGATCAAGGATTTCCTTGACAATGGCCGGATCTGCATCCAGAATGGCGGATAGTTGGCTTGGTCGGGAGGGAAGGCGCAGGGGCTGTGACTAGTCAACATCTCTAGGCTAAATCAGCCCGCCGGCGGCGAAAAAAGGTACCCCCCCACCCCCTAAATGCCAAAGCTGGAATGTGACTTAGAATCAACAACATAATCAAAAAAGGGGGCTGGGCCAAAGCTGGAATGTCCTTTAGAATCAATAAGAACGGGGCTACACCCAAAGCTGGGACCAACCCGCGCCCGCGACGGCGAGTCAAGCCGTTTGGAATCAGTGATATACAGGCAGCCGAGGGGTTTCTCAACACTTCCGGTGAGATCGGAGCGGCCGGAGAGGAGCAACATCGGTGAAGGGACTAGTCAAGAGCACGACTCAGCCCGGTCTGTGGCTGGAAGAGGTGGACGTACCAACGATCGGGATCAACGACGTGCTTATTCGAGTGCGTCGCACAGGCATCTGCGGCACTGACCTCCACATTTACAAGTGGGACGATTGGGCACAAAACACGATTCCAGTGCCCTTGGTGATCGGGCACGAGTTTGTCGGCGAAATCGTCGAAGTAGGCTCGAATGTTGTCGATTTCTACCGGGGTGACATTGTCAGCGGTGAGGGACATGTGGTCTGCGGTCGTTGCCGCAACTGCCTCGCGGGCCGGCGGCACCTTTGCGCGAGAACACAGGGTGTTGGCGTGAATCGTCCGGGTGCCTTCGCGGAATATATCGCTCTGCCCATGACCAATGTCTGGCGACATCACCCATCCGTCGCGCTGGACGTGGCGGCGATTTTTGACCCGTTCGGTAATGCCGTACACACCGCCTTATCATTTCCCGTGCTTGGCGAGGACGTGTTGATTACCGGATCAGGCCCCATCGGCCTCATGGCGGCCGCCGTGGCGCGCCACGCCGGAGCGCGCTTTGTGGTCATCACGGATGTCAATCCACATCGCCTGGAGATCGCGAAGAAGATGGGCGTTACGGTTGCGCTCAACGTCCGGGAAGGAACACTGGCAGAAGTACAGAAGAAGCTCGGCATGGCTGAAGGCTTTGACGTCGGCCTCGAGATGTCCGGCAACCCGACCGCCTTTCGCGACATGCTCTCAAACATGAGCCACGGAGCAAAGATTGCGATGCTCGGCATTCCTGAAGGCGAGATGCCAATCGATTGGCGAACGGTGGTTTTTAACATGCTCACGATCAAAGGCATCTACGGGCGCGAGATGTATGAAACATGGTACAAGATGACGGTGATGCTGCAATCCGGGCTGGACATCAGTCCAGTGATCACCCATCGCTTTCACTACCAGGAATTTCAGAAAGCCTTCGAACTTATGAACGCGGGTCAGACCGGCAAGGTTGTTCTCGACTGGAATTAACGCTGGGCTCGTACCTCGATCTCGATCGAATCGACAAAGCGAACCGCCAGCCACAGCGCGCGCAAGATCATTGAATGACACCCAGCCTAACGTAACGACCTATCGGATCGCTTCGCGGCGAGGAGCTTCTCCTCCAGTCGCGTGACAAGCTCGGCCTGGGCCGGATTGATCTTCTTCCGGGCTTCTTCCACCCCGAAGAATTCCGCCCGGTCAACTTCCGGGAACTCACGCTGCTTGCCGGAGCGGGGCGGCCACTCCATCGAAAAGGAGACGCTCTTGATCGATCTCGGATCGCAGTCGCCTTCAAACGCCCAAGCGCGTACAATCTTGCCGCTTTTTTGGGTGATCGTACCCAGGGAATTGAATTCGCCTGAAGGTGCAAAACCCAGTTCCTCCTCAAATTCTCGCTGGGCGGCCGCGAGCTGGTCTTCGCCGGGCTCGACTTCTCCCTTGGGGATGGTCCAGGCGCCGGAGTCCTTCTTGGCCCAGATCGGTCCGCCGGGGTGAGCCAGCAGAACCTGGAGCACGCCGTCCCGAACGCGGTACATCAGCAGGCCTGCGCTCAGCTTTGGCATGAGGAGAAAGTGTAGCGCACAACGAAACCTGGGGCGAGGGGCTACCCGTAGGATCTCTGGCGGCGCATCAGAACGACGGCCGGATGCCCTTATTGACAGCGGAATAAAGTGGAGCGCCGGGAGCAGGACTCGTAACGCCCGTGGCGGAGGCGTTGAGGCCCGCCCGATGCGACCTTGGCCCGGTGAACTCTTCCGCGTTACTTCCCGACCCCTGCGAGGCTGACGTTCTGCGGGCTGCCGCCGCCATTGTCCGTGATGGAGAGTGTAGCTGCCCGCTTGCCGGTTGCCGCCGGCGTGAAGGTCAAGGTGATCGTGCAGGACTGGCCGCCGCTCAGGACCGAGCCACAGGTATTGTTCTGCTGGGCAAAGTCGCCCCTGTTCGCTCCGCTGAGCGCGATGGAGCTGATGCTGATTGAGGCAGTGCCGACGTTGCCGATTCGGACGGTCTTGGGCGCACTGGTCGTGCCCACCGTCACGGTACCGAACATTAGACTAGCCGGAGTCAGCACAACCGCCGTACCGGTCCCGCTGAGCGGGACCGCTTGAGGGCTGCCGGCGGCGTTGTCTGCCACCGAAATGGCGGACTTCCGCGTACCGATGCCCGTGGGTTTGAAGGTCACCGTGATGGTACAGCTCGCTCCCGCGGCGACGGTCGAGCTGCAAGTGTTGGTCTGGGTGAAGTCGGTTGAATTCCCGCTGGAAATGGTGATGCCGGTGATGTTGAGGGTGCCATTTCCGATGTTGGTCAAAGTAACGTTCTGGGTTGCGCTGGGCATTCCCACAACCGTGATGGGGAAGGTGAGGGTAGTGGGCGAGAACTGCACCTTCGGGTTACCGTTGCTGTTCACCGTCTGGGTCAGAGGCGGTGCCACGTTCGTGTTGAAATTGGTATCGCCCGAGTAGAGGGTGTTAATGGTGTGAGTTCCCTGACTGAGGGTGGAAATGGTGACGGAGGCCGATCCGGCGGTGATGGTTCCGGCGCCGAGCTGGGTGGCCCCGTCGAAGAAGGTGACCGTTCCGGTAGGCGCTGGCTGGCCGAAGATGCTCAGGCTCGCTGCCACCGTGGTGGTGAATGTGACCGGTTGGCCTGAGTTGGAGGGATTTTGTGAACTGGTGGTGGCCAGCAGAGTGCCTCGGGTATTCAGCAACACGCTCACGGCATCGCTACCCAGGTCCGCCGTAGCCAAATCGACCGCCCCGTCAGCGTTGAAGTCACTCGCCACCACTGCGTAGGCAGAGGGGCCAGTCGAGTAGTCGAGGTGGGCTTGAAAGGTGCCGTCCCCGTTGCCCAGCAGGACGCTCGCGGCATTGCTGACGTTGTCGGCCACCACCAAGTCCACCTTCGAGTCTGCGTTAAAGTCTGCCACCGCCACCGAATACGGACCCACGGCTGTGCTGTAGTCCACATGAGTCTGGAAGGTGCCGTTGCCGTTGCCGATCAGCACGCTGACCGTGGAGGCGCCGGCGTTTGCGACGGCCAGGTCAAGCTCTTGGTCCCCGTTGAAATCGCCGACCGCGACTGAGACGGGAGTGGTTCCGGTAGCGTAGTCAACGTGGGTCTGGAAGGTGCCATTGCCATTGCCCAGCAGGATGCTCACGGTGTTTCCGGTGGCGTTCGTCACGGCCAAGTCCAGTTTGCCGTCGCCGTTGAAGTCTCCCACCGCCACCGAACGCGGGCCGCTTCCGGTCGCATAGTCCACATGGGCCTGGAAGGTACCGTCGCCGTTCCCGAGCAGAATGCTCACGGTGTTAGCGTTAAGATTCGCCACCGCCACATCCAGCTTCTGGTCGCCGTTGAAATCTCCCACCGCCACGGAGATGGGCGTGGTTCCGGTGGCGTAGTCCACATGGGTCTGGAAGGTGCCGTTCCCCTTGCCGAGCAGCACGCTGATTGTGCTGGCGCTTTCGTTCGCGGTCACCAGATCCAGCTTGCCATCACGGTTGAAATCTCCAGCGGCTACGGAGAAGGGATTGTTGCCGGTGGCGTAGTCCACATGAGGAGCGAAGGAACCATTTCCGGTTTCGAGCAGTACGCTGACCGTGTCGCTGCCGTTGTTTGCCACCACTAGATCCGGCTTGCCGTCCCCGTTAAAGTCGGCGGACGCGACCGCAAGTGGGGTCTGGCCGGTCCCGTAGTCCAGACGAGCCTGCAAGGTGCCGTCTCCGTTCCCGAGCAAGACGCTCAGGCTATTGCTGGTACCGTTGGCCGCCACCAAGTCCAGCTTGCCGTCACCGTTGACGTCACCGGCCGCGATCGACAAGGGCTGGGTTCCGGTACCATAGTTCACGGGGGACCGCAACGTTCCGTTCCCGTTGCCAAGCAGCACGCTGAGATTGTAGCCCAAGCTGTTCGCCACCACGACGCCTGCCGTACCATTCAGGTTCACAATAAGGGCTGAATAAGGGCTGTTGCCGGCCGCGAAGTCCGTGTGCGTCTGCAGGGTGCCCGTGCCGCTCCCAAGCAGCACGCTGACCGTGTCGCTGAGGCTGTTGCTCGTCACTACATCCTGCGTGCTGTCGCCGTTCAGGTCCCCGACTGCGACGGAGACAGGTTCGATTCCGGTAGCGTAGTCGGTGTGCCCCTCGAAAGTGCCGTTCCCGTTCCCGAGCAGCACGCTGACCGTGTTGGCCGCGTAATTCGCCGTCACCAAGTCCAGATTGTTATCCCCATTAAGTTTCGCAACCGCTACGGAGACGGGTTCGGTTCCAGTTGCATACTCGGTGTGAGCCTGCAGAGTGCCATCGCCATTGCCCAGCAGTACGCTCACCGCGTTGGCGCCGGCGTCGGCCGTGACCACGTCCAGCTTGCCGTCGCCATTGAAGTCGCCGACCGCAATCGACAACGGGGCGGCGGCCGTCGGATAGGCCGTCATCGCCTGAAAAGTGCCGTCGCCGTTCCCGAGCAGGATGCCCACCGTGTCGTCCACGTAGTTCGCGACGGCCAGATCGAGCTTGCCGTCGCCATTGAAGTCCCCGACGGCCACGGAGACAGGCTGGGCTCCGGTAGCATAGTCCACATAGGGCTGGAAGGTACCGTCTCCGTTGCCGAGCATCACGCTCACCTGGCTGCTGAACGCGCTCGTGACCACGGCGTCGAGCTTGCCGTCACCGTTAAAGTCTCCTACTGCCACTGAGAATGGATTCTCGTCGGTGGCGTACGAAGGCGCCTCCAGGAACCCCTGCGCACGCGCAACGACAGCGGCGGCGATGAGATACAGTGCAACCAGCAGAGATCGGCGTACGAACATTTGTCCCCCAGATCTGGCATCCTGCCAGGGCGAATTTACCCAATTCAGGCGGCAGTGATTGTACGCAGGGATCTGAGTCTTGTAAATGGGCTTAGAGACTTTCGTGCTACCCAATTAGTTAAAGAGATCGCAGACGTGCGCGCCGCGGTCAGGCTATGTGCCGCTGAGAATCAATACCTTGCTGGATAGGCGGAGCCGCTGACGGTTTCGAAGACGCTGCTTGCACTTGGGGTTTGAGCTAAAAGGAGTCCCAGTGGCTTCCCTCTCTGACCTACAGAAGTCCCGCGCTTGCCTAAGCCGGCAGCGCCGGAGTTCGCCCCTCGCTCTCAAGTCGATGGAGTTCCAAACCTGGCGTCGTGTCTCCGAAGTTCGTTCACGAAATCCTCGGGATTTGCCTGCTCGTCCTGGTTGCAGTCCCACTTGGCTTGACCAGGATTTAAGTGCACATTCTTAAAAGCACCATCCTTCTAACCTGCTGACTATAAATACGTTGTACGACGCTAAATAATGATAGTGTACAGCACACTTTTGTTGATTCTAAAGGACATTCCAGCTTTGGGCGAGTTTTCCACAGGATTATGCTGCTGATTCTAAATCACATTCCAGCTTTGGGAGGGGGGGGTATACGGTTTTTCTACCCTTTGGAGCCTGATTTTGGGCTGCACGCGGAGCCTGTCCAGAATCTCCAGGCCCCGAACTTCCGGTACGGCTCTAAACATATCGATACGATACACTCAGTTCAGCCCGACTGTCAAGGCCTTGGACGGGCTAGGCGACGGCTTTCCTAGATTCAAGAAATCCGCACTTCGTACACCAACTTCTGAGACACGAGACTAGTCTAGAAGATCATGGCAAGCAAGAAGATCTTGGCGCGAATGCCGGCGACCGGACGGATTTCAGTGGGAACAGAGGAGAGGGCAGGAGAAGTGTCGGAGGAATCGCTCAAAAGAGGGCCACCTGCGGGTCTTGGGAGGCGCAGGAGGAGCAAATCCGACCTGTTCGGTGGCCCCTTCAAGGTCGGACCCGGCTGGTGGTTGCCTTCGGGGCGATCCGGTGGTACGTTGTCGGTCGGCCAGGAACCCAAAGTGGAAATTCCGGCTGAGGACATTCATGTTGGGGACAAGCGCTCCGATGATTGTTCCGGGGGACTGAATGAGTGAAAAGATCGAGAAGAGTCTGCTGGACATCGACTTTGCGGCCTTGACCGCGCGAACGTATACGCCGTCGCCAGCCGCGTGGGAAGACCAAGTGCTCTATTTCCTACTCGTGGACCGATTTTCGGATGGGAACGAACGGTGCGGATACCGCGACAACAATGGAAATCCCGCGCCTTCAGGAACCACGCCTCTCTATACGGCGACAACCAGTCGGGTTGACTATGAAGATTGGTTACGAACTGGCGGTACCTGGCAAGGCGGAAACATCAAGGGGCTGAAGAGCAAGTTAGGTTACTTGAAGCGCCTCGGCGTAACTGCCCTGTGGGTGAGTCCCGTCTTTCGCCAGGTCCCGTTCGAACCCAGCTATCACGGCTACGGTATCCAGAATTTTCTTGATGTCGACCCCCATTTTGGGACGCGCGAGGAACTGCGCGATTTCGTGCAGGCTGCCCACGATCATGGAATCTACATCATTCTCGACATCATCGCCCACCACACGGGAAATGTCTTTGCTTACCACGCTGATCGCTATTTGGTCGACGATGCCAACACCGGCCAGAGCTACTACGATCCCCGCTGGGATGGAAATCGATACGCCGTGCGCGGGTTTAATGATCGTAACGGTGAGCCAACCATACCTTGGGAGCTCAACGATCGAGCTAGGCTCGAAGATTCGTGGCCCGATGGCGCTGTCTGGCCCCGTGAATTCCAAAACATTGCCAAGTTCCGCCACAGTGGACACATCATTAACTGGGACTACTATCCGGAATATGTCGAGGCCGACATGTTCTCCCTGAAGACCCTCGACCTCTGGGCCGAGCAGGAGGAGCAAACTCGCCAATTCTCGTCTGCGCTCGCGTGCCTGATACTGACCTATTGCTTCTGGATTGCTTATGCCGACATTGACGGATTTCGACTCGACGCTGCCAAACACATGGGCACCCAAGCCTTGCGAGCCTTCTGCGATTCCATGCGTGAATTCGCCGAGAGCATAGGCAAGGAGCGATTCCTGCTAGTAGGAGAAATAGGTGGCGGCCGTGAGAAGGCATGGGAGGTAGTCCAGCAGACTGGTTTGGACGCTGCACTGGGAATTGACGACGTCCCTGGCAAACTCGAACGCATGGTTTGCGGCTTGGGCAACCCTGAGGACTACTTCTCGGTGTTCCAGAATTGGATTTTGGACGACTTGGGGCAGCATCGCTGGTACCGGAACAAGGTTGTGACCCTTGTGGATGATCACGACCAAGTGCGCAAAGGTGGAAGCAAGATGCGCTTTTGCGGCGATCCGCAATATTCCGATCTGGCGTTCAACGTGGTAGCGACGCAGCTGACTACCATCGGCATTCCGTGCATTTATTACGGGACCGAGCAGAAGTTCGACAGCGGAGGCCGTCCGAGTGGCTCAGACCTCGTTCTGCGGGAAAGCATGTTCGGCAGCAACTTCGGTGGAAAATGCACGCGCGGGCATCATTTTTTCGACGAAAATGGAGCTCTGTACGAAGCCCTCTCCAAGCTGGTTGACCTGCGTAAACAGCTGCTTCCCCTTCGTCGCGGGCGGCAGATGTTACACGAGATTTCAGGAGACGGAATCAATTTTGGCTTTCCCCGCATGATGGGCGACAGGATGCTCTCGATTGTCGCCTGGTCGAGAATTTTCGTCGATCAAGAAGTGCTGGTTGCATTCAGCACCAACCGCGAACAACCTCTGGCTGCATATTCGACGGTCGCCTCCAGGTTCCGTAGCGAAGGGGACCGGTTGAAACTGATCTTCTGGCATGCACCTCGTCGAGCCGCAACGCCTCCGCCCGGTGAAGTGGCAGTCGAAGACCGGGGTGGTGTTCTCGCGGTTCCCTTGACGCTGCCGTCGGCCGGCTTCGTCATCTATCAGGCGCCTCCTGGGCGGCAAAGCCTGGGTTCCCGCCAGGCCGTTGTAAATCAACTGCAGCGAAGCTAGGTCCTTGGCACTTAGGAAAATTTGTCTTAAGTCAATCGGGAAACGGATCGGGCGCCGTTTGTTCTTAATGATGTGACCAGGAGCGTGGCGTCATATCTAGTGGTTGACGGGCTAACCGGAACTTGGCAGATTCTCCCGTAAATGCCGCGTCGTAAGCTGGCAGGGCTTCTGGCCCTGTCCGTACGGAAGTTAGTTCTTTTCAGGCCAATCGAGCGGCAGACAATCGCCCATGGTCTCGTACTGCAACATATCCTGAACCAGAAGATCCCAGATATAGTGTCGGGGGGTTGGGAGCTAGAACGGAAATTCCGGATTAATCATTCCTGACAATTACAAACGGTGACACCTAGCGACACCGTGAACGAGAGGTCGGCAATTTGACCCCTCAGATGAAGGACGGCCACATTAACACCCGCGAAAGAAGGAGCGCGGTATGAATAAGCTTAAGGAGGATTTATGAAAGATAAGAAAGAAGCCTTGACTTGCATCGTGTACTGCAGGATGGTGCGCGCGACGCTGGCGATTGCAACGGTGCTTCTGCTGACGGGCCTCGTGGCCCAGCGGGCGCAAGCGCAGAACTATACCGTGGTTTATGATTTCACAGGCGGTGCAGACGGAGGGGGTCCTTTCGCAGGCCTGATCAGGGACGCGGCGGGCAACTCTTATGGCACAACTGAATATGGCGGCGATCTCAGTTGCTTCTTCGGCGAGGGCTGCGGTGTTGTATTCAAGCTGGACCCGGCCGGAAATGAGACGGTACTGTACACCTTTACCGGTGGACCGGACGGAGCTTTGCCCGAAGCTGGCGTGATCTCGGATGCCGCAGGCAACCTCTACGGCACAACCTCTAGTGGCGGCGATCTCAGTTGCAATTGCGGAGTCGTGTTCAAGCTGGACCCGGCAGGCGACCTGACGGTGCTGCACACCTTCACCGGTGGAACGGATGGCGCAAATCCCTTGTTAGGGAGCCTGATCATGGACTCCGCAGGTAGCCTTTACGGCACGGCTTTTGGCGGCGGCGATCTTGGCTGCAACTCCGGCTATGGTTGTGGCGTCGTGTTCACGCTAGACACGGCAGGCAACGAGACAGTGGTGCACAGCTTCACCGGCGGACGAGACGGAGCTTACCCTTACGCTGGTCTGCTTCGAGACGGCGCGGGCAACCTCTACGGCACAACGTACCAGGGTGGCGATCGAGTCTGCGATAAGGGGTGCGGGGTCGTGTTCAAGCTTAACCCGGCCGGTAAGGAGATAGTGGCGCACAGCTTCACGGGCGGGGCGGACGGGGCAAACCCCTGGGCCGGTCTCATCCGCGATAACGCCGGTAATTTATACGGTACCACCTATGGTATCCTCTCCAGCGACGCTGGAACCGTGTTCGAGTTGGACTCAGCGGGTCATGAGACCGTGCTGTACGGTTTCACCGGCGGGGCGGACGGAGCATATCCCGCAGCTGGCCTGATCAGGGACACAGCCGGCAACCTCTATGGCGCTACATACGGGGGAGGGGCCGGAGGGGGAGTGGTGTTTATGGTGACTCCGAACGGCCAGGAACAGGTGCTCCACGCCTTTGCACCGGCGGATGGCTACAACTCCTACGCGCGCCTGCTCCCTTATAAGGGAAGCCTCTACGGTACGGCCTCCGGAGGCGGCGCCTATGGCTTCGGGGTAGTCTTCAAGCTCACCCCGCACTAGGCCCCGTGCTAGCCAGGTAGCGCATCTATAATGGCGGCGGCTCTGTCAAGCAGAATTTAGAAACACAACCCCGTCCGCGTGCGGCCGTTGGGTCAAGAGCGGTCTGGCGTCTTTTGCTTTTCGCCGGACCGTTCATCGCCGACCCTTGAGGCCGCGACCGCACGCCCAAAACTGAGATTCGACCAAGCCCTTGTGCTTTCCCAGGGCTTGGTCCTAGAGGATTCTTTTCGGCTCAGGGAGATACAAAACATGTGCGCGACAAACGTCACGAAATTGGTCAGTAGAGTAGCCTTGGTTTGTCTGGTATTTGTTGCAACCTAACGCACACCTCACCTGGCGCAGCCGAGCCAATAAAGTCCCGGCCAAGGAAGCTGCGAATCTACAACCCCAGTTACTCGTGCCCGTAGGCCGTGAGCCGGCTGAGGGTGTCGCGGTGCTCTTTGGCAACGGTGAGGTTGTCAATAACCTCGCCGAGGGTGGGGTCTGACTTCCCCGCCGCCGCGAGATCGTTGAAGAACTTGTCCAGCGCTGCGCCATTGGAGAAAAAGAGGGCGAGGTTGTAGCCGCCGGGTGCGTCGCTGTGAACGTCTTCCTTATCGAAGTTGTACATCAGCAGAGTGCCGCTGGCGACGGCGGCGTCCAACACCGGCTTGACAGACTTGATCACGTACCCCTCGAGCGCCTGTTCCGCCCCGGGCTTGGCCTGCCAGAAAGTCACGCGCACGTACCCGGTGGCCCCGGAAGACGTCTTGCCGCCGTGGGCGAGCGTCGCGAGAAGAGCGTCGCGATGCTTGGTGGCTGAGACGAAAGCGGCGTTTGTGGCGCCGGCCCACTGCCCCTCGAGCGCCTTCAGCAGCTTGTCGCGGCTCGTGGCCGTAAAGAACTCGGCGTGAGTGTAGCCGTTCTCCTCGTGCACCCGCGTGGTGACGTCTCCCCAGGCCACGATGGTCCCATCGGCCAGCGAACTCTTCATTTGCGCGTCCGCTGCCTGCGACTGCTTGTCAAAAGCCGCCCATTGGTCTCGCGGCACAGCCCACCACGAAACGTAAGTAAAGTAGCTATGGTCCTGCGCCGCCGCCGGCAGCGGCACGACCGCCACGCTCGCCGCTACGGCGCACCACAATAACCCCGACGCAAAAAGTCGCTTGAACATTTTTCTTTCCCCCTGTCTGAGTTTTCCTGGTGTTACGCCGCAGGTTCTGCACGCGCGGCGAGTTGCAGGCGGCAAGCCTATCGGATTTCTACATTGACAGTCAACTGAGTGTACTTGTCAGCGGTAGACCACTTTGAAATCAAGCACCTCCTCGATTGTCCATACGTGATCGGAGACGCCAGCTTCCATTGCGGGCACGACGCGCAGCGTTTTGTGAATCTGTGTAAAGTTGTACGCGCTTGTACCTTGCTTGCATCCCAATCAGCATCGGCCTCGGGTAAACCCCGCGGATCATCACCTTTTGGAGTATGCGGTGAAAATGTAATCCTTTGGCGCCGCCAACGTGTGGCATGCGGCGCCACACTTGGCGTCGTGCCCCTGCGGCGGCTTGCTGGCCGAGGTGGCAGGCGTGAACGTGCCGGATGCGGCGTCATACTCGAACATGCCATATCCCCATCCGTGCGTGTCCGAGAACCTCTTGCTGTCCTTCTCGATGAACTCGACCGCAGTCAGCTCACCCGGTACCGTGTCTGGGGTGCTCGCGGAAAAAGGGGGATCGGTTAACTGTTTCGGTCTCCACTCAATCTTTGCAATCTTAGAGCCGTCGGGGAAGGGCTTGCCATTGCCGGGAATGCCTTCCTTGTATGCGTCGATCATCACGGGATTCGCAAGGATGAGTCTGATCACGTGTGCGGCGTCGGTCTGACTCGGGCCGACAGCCTGCCAGTCTTCGTATCCCTTGAACTCAGAGAACGCGAGCCCGCCCGGCACCTTCAGAGTGTACTTATCCTGCTTGTCCTGTGCGGAGCTGGCCCGGTCGCCGAAGACTGCGAGCGCTAACGCGACGATCACCATCAACGCGGGTAGAATCCTCTTCATGGCTGGTTCCTCCGCTGTGATTGTAACTTAAGTTTGGGGCGTCCTACTGCATGCGTCAAGCAACCTGAATTTCTCCGCGAATGCGCCCGGGACGAAAAGAGGCCGAGCGACCTTTTCGCGTCGGCCTCTAAGAGAGACGGTTATCGACTCCGGCTAAGGGATAACGTAACGCAAGTCGACATAGGCCATGCTCAGGTGGGCGTTCTTAGGCGCATCGGTGGCCACGAACCAAGGAGCGCGGGTCACGTAGGAGTATTGGGTGATGATCTGCAGCGCCCCATAATGCGGGTTCTTCCAGAACGTCTCGATGATCCCAAAGGTGGGCTCCTGGACGCTCTTGTTTTGGCTGTTGGGAGCTCCTGGGTAACCGTAGCCAAGGTAGGAAGGCTTGGTCGATGGCGTGCTGTTGCAGACGACCGGCGCCGGTGTGGTTGGCGGTGGGGTTCCGGGCGGCGGAATCACGGCGGGCTGAATGTAGCAGTCGATGCCGAAGTTGCGCTGAGCCCACACACCGCCGTAATAGCCGTAGAACATAGTTCTCTGGTTGGCTTGGTATTCGAATCCCGCCAACCCCGCTCCGGTGTGAACCAGCGACGGATGATAGTCGCCGTCGCCATTCCGGTTGATGACGAAGTTGGGCGCCAGCGCGAAGAGGTAACGGCCGATGCCGTCACCGTAGATGCTGTTCAGGACAAAGTGGAAGTTCTTGAAGAGCTCCAGGTTGAAGTTCGCCGCTACGCCGCCGCCCACCGCCGAGTTGTGCACTTGGGCGGCCGGGTCGTAGACGCGCGTTGCGTTCAGGACGCCGGCGAATTCCACGTGTTCGTGCAGCTTTCCCATCATGGGATCGAAGGCCACTTTGCTGATGATGTCCGGCATCAGATTAGGCGTGGCCGGGTTGTTGGCGGCGTTGGAATTCGTGATGGAGCCGGAGCCGTTGTCGCACTGTGCCACCATCGAGCTCGGAACCGTGGCGGAATAGCAGAACTGCTGAGGATCTTCAATCGAGATGCCTGCCGCGGCCGTATCGGTGAAGTGGTAGATCAGGCGGAACTGGGCTTGACGGGCCCACACCAGGCCCACTTGGTAGTTCGTATCCATATCCTGCGAATAGAAGATATCGGATGGATTTGCCGACAGCCCTGTGCGGTTCGGAGTCAGCATAGTCCACGACTGGCCGCCCAGAAATTCGAAGTGGCCTTTGCGGCCGTCGAGCCAGTAGAGGCGGGAGCGGAGCGTGTTGGAGTTGCTCGAATCGAAAACATTAGGCGGACTGAAGCCCAGGAAGTCGGCCTCCACGTGGGCGTGCAGATCGAAGCCCTTGAACATGCTGTTTACATCCAAGCTGAGGCGAGAGTTCTGCATCGTAAAGCGGGTCTCTGAAAGTTGACCGGTCGCCCCATTTGAGAAAGGGATGCTCCCGAACGAAGTCCCAATGCCGCTGCCTACGTTGGTGGTGCGGTAGAACGTCGTGAAATCCAGAAACCCGCCGGGGGTGAACGAAGCGCCGCCGATCTTAAAGAAAAGCGGTGATTCGCTGGTGCTTGTGATCTTCTGGGGGATTGTCACCGCGGGCAAGGAAGGGGCCGAAGCCGCCGGAGCCGTCGGGATCACCGGACTCAGGCTGGCCACCTGGCCGAGGCTGGAAGGCTCGGGCGGGGCAGCCGGGGCGGCGGCAACCTGGGGCGCACCTTGATTGGTCCGATCCAACTGCTTTTTCATCTCAGCCATCGCCGCCTGCATTTGGTCGAGCTGCTTCTGCTGCGCGGCGAGCTGCTGCTTCAGAAGCGCCACTTCATCGGCTGAGCTGGTACCGCCGGCAGCCTGGCTGGCAGGTGCCGCGGTCTGCGAGAGTCCAGGCACAACACTGGCAGCCAGCATCACGCCGACGATCAGCAGGTACCCTATCACTGTTCTGCGTTTCTGCATTCTTCACCTCAATGTTGAAGTCGTGGTGTTCCTCTTAAAGAAGCAAGGCTTTTCGATGACCAGCAACATAGGATTTTCCGCTCTGCCCTGTTACGTTGCTGTGACGCGAATGTTATATTTCTGTTACGAGCAAGACATAGTTAACCTTTTCAATAAGTTACAAGAGCGAAAGCGCGCCTTGGCTGGCGCAGATTTGAGGTGCGGTTCAATCCGTACCTCTGGTCCGCCTCCATGATTTCGCCGTCGACAATGAGAGGGCTTCCCAAGTACGTAGGCGGTCTGGCACCCCCGTCCGGCACCGGGGCGAGCGCGCGACGTTGCTCAGTAAGTTAGTCCATCGCTTTAATAGACATACTTGAGATTTTTCTGTTGACAGGCCCGACGCCTCCGCGATAGTCTACTAACTCTATAGAGTCGATCTATAAAGTAATATGACAAGCGCACGATCGATTACCGGGCCGCGAGGGAACGGGACCCGCCGATCCGGAAGCGTACGGTTCGCAGACAATTTTAGGAGCGGGATGATGTTCAATCAGCGCCGCGCTACAGCGGGAGCCAAGAGCCTGGCAAGGCAACGCCTGGGGCTGCTGAGCGCCAGCCTGATCTTCAGCTTGCCGCTGTTGGCTGCGGACACGGGTATGGCGTCCGGTCAAAATCAGCAGCCTGGCGCGGCTCAGGACGCCTCGAGCCAGCAGGCGAGCTCCTCAGGGTCAAGCAGTAGCAGCACGCAACCTGTAGCGGCCGTGTCGGCCAGTCATTACGCCGCCGACGGGCTGCCGGCCTCCAACGGCGCGGAGGCTGGCTCGAGCCCTCAGGCGGCTGCTCCAGCCTATGCACCTGCGCCCGATGCTGACGCTGGTTGGACGCCGGCCACGTACATCAATTCCTGGCTGCCATCCTGGCTTCGCCTGAGCGGCGAGTTCCGTAACCGGGAGGAAGCGCACACTGGGTATGGCTTCACTCCAGGCAACAACTACGACTATAACCTACTGCGCGTGCGCCTGGGCCTCGATATCACGCCCACTTCCTGGTTCCACGCCTTCGTCCAGGCTCGGGATTCCCAGGTTTTCGGGACGGTTCCCTCGAATTTGTACGGCGCGGCAGAGGATGTGTTCGACCTGAATCAAGCCTACGTGGAGCTTCGAGACAAGGAGAACGGCTGGTTCAGTCTCAAGACGGGACGGCAGGAGCTCTATTTCGGAGACGAGCGACTTATCGCCAGGAGTAACTGGTCGAACGCGACCCGATCATTCGACGCCGTGCGGCTGACACTTCGGAGCGAGGAATACGGCATCATCATGGACACCTTTGCCTCGTCCGTTGTGAAGGACTACCCCACCAGCTTTGACAAGGTCCTGCCGGGCCAAAACTTCTACGGGGTGAACGTCGGCGTCACGAAACTACTGCCCAAGGCCACCGTCGAGCCTTACGTCTATCTGAAGACTTTGCCTGACGTCACCGGCGCCGACAAAAAGCCCGGCAACGAACGTCTTTACACCACCGGGCTCCGCGTGAGCGGCACCATTCCGGGTGGTTTCGATTACCGGGCGCGCTACTCCTACCAATCGGGTCATCTTGCTGACAACTCCATCCGCGCCTCGGCCTATTACGGCATCCTGGGCTATACCCTCCCGAGCCGGTTTGAGCCACGCTTCTCCATCGAGTACAACTACGCCAGCGGAAACAAAGCCATCGGTAGCTCGGTGACCGGGACCTTTGACCAGCTATATCCCACCATCCACCAGTGGCGCCGTCTCACCGACCTCTTCGGTGAAGAGAACATCAAGGATCTGAAACCGGGGTTTGATTTCAGGCCTGCCAAGAAGTTGAGGGTATACCTCGTCTACAGCGATCTGTCGCTGGCGAGCAGGTACGACAGCCTGTACAGCAATACCGGATCGGTGCTGGTGAAGGTTCCCAAAGGCGGAGCGCTTAGTACGGCGATTGGCAATGAACTGGACGGGTGGGGAACCTACGATATCAACCGGCGTCTGCAGATTGGGGCGGGTTACGGACGTCTGTTTGCCGGACAATTCCTGAAACAGAACTCAGGTGGAGCAGACTCATCGTATCCCTACGCCTTCCTGGATTACAATTTCTAGTTTCACTAGCCCAGTTCACTGAGTCGCACATTCGCTGATTAAGTCAGCCCGCCCAGGGCTCAGGCCCTGGGCTATGTTATTTCCCCCTACGGGACGTTCCCAAGGGTTCTCAGACAAACTGTTAATTTAATTTAAAGCCGACCGTGCGTTTCACCCCCGGCTACTCATGCCGCTTCCCTCCGCGGAGCAACGGAACGGTCAAGCCTCTTCGAGTCTCGAACCACACCGGGGCCTCTCAGCCTCCCGGGGCCGTTCCAGAGGCCTCACTGGGAACAAAGCTGGAATCTTCAACAATCCAAACGGACTCTCTCTGACGAGTACCTTCCGGTCAATGAGAATCCGCCGCCCGGGCGGGGGGACCGGCGGAGGGAAAAGACAACCAGCGGTCTCCGGACGGTCAACTCAACGGTGCCAATCCTTTCGACAACCTGACCGAGTTGCAGAAACATTCGCCAACAAGGCATTCTCCCAACTGCATGGCTTGCGCCCTCTGAGCTCCCGAGCTAAAGTTAGGGTCTTTCAAGGCCGCCCTAATGCCCAGGCGCATCGTCACTGCCGAAGATATGGACACTGCCCCCAAGACTGCCCTGGGCGAGCTTCGTCTGCCGCCCGGCGCGATAGTCACCGATCGCGCCCGGGAGCTCGCCGCTGAGCGGGGGATCAAGATTGTGTTTGACGGCGCGCCGGGGCAGCCGAGCGGCCTGGAAGGCCAATCTAGCTCGGATGGCAAGCCCACGGTCCGGCCTTCGAGCACCGGTCCGGACGAAACGGGCGCGGGGGCCGGATCGGGCGTAGTAGCCATCGGCAGCGATCACGGTGGCTACGAGCTGAAGGAGTACCTCAAGCGATTCCTCACTGACCTGGGATACCAAGTGCAGGATTTCGGCACCCACTCCGCCGAGCCCGTCGACTATCCGGATTTTGCGCGCGCGGTGGCGGAAGCGGTAGCCTCGGGGACAGCCTGGCGGGGGATCGCCGTCGATGCGGCCGGTATCGGCTCCGCCATGGCCGCCAACAAGATACCGGGAGTCCGCGCGGCGCTGTGTTATGACCGTGCCACCGCCCGCAACAGCCGCGAACACAATGATGCCAACGTGCTCACATTGGGCGCTCGCCTGATTCCCCCAGAAGCTGCGCGCGAGCTCCTGGCGGTGTGGCTGGAGACGAAGTTCGCCGGCGGCCGGCACCAGAAGCGCGTGGACAAGATCGTGACCCTCGAGCAGCGTGCGGCGCCGGCGGCCGCCAAGGCCGGATCGAGCGCCACCCGAGCCTCGGGCCTCGACGGCCAAAACATCGAACCGGCGCTTCGCGAAGAACTGATTGAGGCCGTTACGCGCGAGATCCTCTGCCGACTCGGCGACCAGCAGGCTTGTGCTCTGCGGGGTCTTGAGATCGATGACGCCGTTTGCCCCGGCTGCGACGGCCACTGTGCCGAGAGTTGTCCGCAGAAGTCGAGGCGCGTGGTGGCGGCGGGAGCCGCTCGCCTGGGGGCCAGCCTGGGCGCCACCCAGGTTCCCTCGGACCTGGCGCGCTTTATCGATCACACCTTGCTGAAGCCCGAAGCCTCCGAGGCGGACGTGCGGAAGCTCTGCGCGGAAGCGCGCCAGTATGGCTTCGCCAGCGTCTGCGTGAACCCCACCTGGGTGTCGCTGTGTGCGGCCGAGCTGCAGGGCACGCCGGTCAAGGTCTGCACCGTGGCCGGGTTTCCGCTCGGCGCCACCACCCCCTCGGTGAAGGTTTTTGAGGCGGAGCAGGCGGTGAAGCTCGGGGCCGCGGAAGTGGACATGGTGATTAGCGTGGGCGCGCTGAAGTCCGGGCAATACGAGCGTGTGGAGCAGGAGATCCACGCCCTGGCCGAGACCTGTCACGGTGGGCACCGTGGAGACGGTGGCGGCGCCATTCTGAAGGTCATCCTGGAGTGCGCTCTGCTGACCGATCAGGAGAAAGTTATCGCTTGCCGGCTCGCCAAATCGGCCGGCGCTGACTTCGTCAAGACCTCCACGGGCTTTGGACCGGGCGGCGCTACCGCTCACGACGTAGAGTTGATGCGGCTGGTTGTGGGGCCGGAGATGGGCGTTAAAGCAGCCGGCGGCATCCGGGGTTACGAGGA
>DATDGR010000242.1:0-44267 GCA_036521995.1 Terriglobia bacterium
CCCTTTCACCGCCGGTGCGACGCTTTAGGTTAGAAAAGTAGGGTAGTTCATAACCCTTCACCGCACGCCTGCGCCTTCCCCGCCTGGCACGTCAGTCCGTTCGCTTTTCTGGACACATATCAGGCCATTGTCAAGGAAACCCTCAGTTGGCTGGATACGTGAGCCATCGCCTCGCAGGACCATGCTGCCCACTAGAATCCCCCAATTCCCCCAATGGTTAGATGCGCCGGCCCGCGTCTCGTTATCGGCAATGCCCAGTGGCGCAGCAGCCGCACGTGCGGGAGCCTCGGGCTGAACCCTTGGTACATCTTGTCGTCGGCGGTCAGCAGTTCAATCGAGGTCACCCAAGTCGAGGTCTGCCTGCTTCAGGAAGTGCTTCAGCAATCCCATCTTCAAAGGCCTACTTGCGTGGATGGGGATGGACAGCCGCACTACGCTCCGGGTTTGCCACAGATGTGATGACTGCCATGAACGCGGAGAAGCTGCCAGCCGTTTCGTTCAACAGTTCGAGCAAGTTCCTTGCCCGAGAGCAACCTCATAGGGCGATTTCCAGCACCTGGTCATTGCCAGTCGACTGTGGATGGTCAACGTCGACGGACAGGCAGGCCTCGATCGCTTCTTGCACGTTTCCCAGTAACTCTTCCATGGTTTCTCCCTGAGTGGCGCAGCCAGGAATCGCCGGAACCTCCGCCCAGTAGCCCCCTTCTTCCGCCTCATGGACTACAACTTTAATCTTCAAGCGGCCTCCTCGGTATTCTCGGATGGAACCATGCTAACATCACCCCGGACCAAGCGGTCACTAGTCGAACCCGTGACTTGCCTAAGAGCGAGTGAACTCCCATCCCTCAACCGACCGGTCCAGTCGACAACTCGGAATCAGAGTTTGTGAGATAGGTTCCCTCGGAGGCGGTACCATGCCTCACCGCGCCGCCTTCACCGCTTCCCGCTCGAACTTCATCTCGCCCTTGCGCAGGTCGGCGTCCACCACGATGTGGTCGCCGGGCAGAACGTCGCCGTCCAGGAGCTTCATGGCCAGCGGGTCCTGGATCAGCCTCTGGATGGCCCGTTTCAGCGGCCGGGCGCCGAATTGCGGATCGTAGCCTTCCCGGAACAACAGCTCGCGTGCCTTGTCCGTCAGCGTCACCTCCACTTTGCGCTCGGCCAGCAGACGCCGCAGGTTGGCGAGCTGCAAATCGACGATCCTCTCGATCTCGCTCTTGCCCAGCGGATTGAAAATCACGATCTCATCGATGCGGTTGATGAACTCGGGCCGGAAGTGTTCCAGCAGGGTGGCCTGGATGCGCCGTCGCAGGTCTTCAGAAATGCCCCGGCGGTCGTCAGAGCGCTTGTCGTGCCCGCCTTCGGGGCCCATGGCCGCATGGATCTCAAGGCTGGCGATGTTCGAGGTCATGATAATGACCGTGTTCCTGAAGTCCACGGTGCGGCCCTGGCCGTCGGTGAGCCTGCCCTCGTCCAGAATCTGCAGGAAGATATTGAAGACATCGGCGTGCGCCTTTTCGATCTCGTCGAACAGCAGGACTGCATAGGGCCGCCGGCGCACCGGCTCCGTCAACTGGCCGCCCTCCTCGTAGCCCACGTACCCAGGAGGGGCCCCGATCAGCCGCGCCACGGAATGCTTCTCCATGTACTCCGACATGTCGATGCGCAGCATGGCGTGCTCGTCGTCAAAAAGGAACTCGGCCAGGGCGCGAGCGAGTTCGGTTTTGCCCACCCCCGTGGGACCGAGGAAGAGGAACGACCCGATAGGCCGCTTGGGATCGGAAAGGCCCGCCCGGCTGCGGCGTACGGCGTTGGCGACGAGCTTCAGGGCATCATCTTGACCCACTACGCGCTGGCGCAGGCGATCCTCCATCGCCACCAGCTTGGCCACTTCGCCTTCGAGCATCTTCGAGACCGGGATACCGGTCCACTTTGAGACGACGCGGGCCACGTCCTCCTCGTCAACCTCTTCTTTGAGCATGCGTCCGCTCTGCTGCATTCTCTCCAGGTCGCTGTTGGCAGCCGCAAGCTGCTTCTCGAGGGCCACCAGTGTTCCGTATCGAATCTCGGCTGCCTTGTTCAGATCACCCTGGCGAGTGGCCAATTGCTCATCCGTTTTCGCCTGCTCAATCTGGCTCTTGAGCTCGTGAATTCGAGTGATAGCTTCCTTCTCCGACTTCCAGCGCAGCTTGAGGGCGTCCGATTTCTCCCGCAGCCCGCCCAACTCCTCATCAATCACCTTGAGACGCTCGACCGAGGCCGGGTCCTCCTCCTTGCGCAGCGCCTGGCGCTCGATCTCAAACTGGGTCACGCGGCGCTCGATCTGATCGATCTCGGCCGGCATGGAGTCGATCTCGATGCGCAGGCTGGAAGCGGCCTCGTCGATCAGGTCGATGGCCTTGTCGGGCAGAAAACGGTCGGTGATGTAACGGTTGGAGAGCACGGCGGCGGCCACGATGGCCGAGTCTTTGATGCGGACGCCGTGGTGCACTTCGTATCGCTCCTTGAGACCCCGCAGGATGGCGATGGTGTCTTCCACCGTGGGCTCGCCCACGTAAACGGGCTGGAACCGCCGCTCCAGAGCCGCGTCCTTCTCGATGTACTTCTTGAACTCGTTGAGCGTGGTGGCGCCGATGCAGCGCAGCTCGCCACGGGCGAGCGCAGGCTTCAGCATGTTGGAGGCATCGATAGCGCCTTCGGCCGCTCCCGCGCCCACCAGCGTGTGCAGCTCGTCGATGAAAAGAATCACCCGGCCGCTCGACTCCTCAATCTCCTTGAGGACGGCTTTCAAGCGGTCTTCAAACTCACCCCGATACTTCGACCCCGCGATCAGCGATCCGAGGTCGAGCGCTACCAGACGCTTGGAGCGCAGCGATTCGGGCACGTCGCCGGCCACGATTCGCTGGGCGATGCCCTCGACAATGGCCGTCTTACCCACGCCGGGCTCGCCGATGAGCACGGGATTGTTCTTGGTGCGGCGGGAGAGAACCTGGATCACGCGCCGGACTTCGTCGTCGCGGCCGATAACCGGGTCAAGCTTGCCGCGCCGGGCGAGCTCCGTCAGATCGCGAGCATAGCGCTCGAGCGCCTGGTACTTCGCCTCGGGATTCTGGTCCGTAACGCGCTGGGTTCCGCGCACGGCCACCAGCGCCTTCAGAATGGCGTCGTGAGTGACGCCGAGGCCGACCAGAATCCGCCCGGCCGCGTCGGCCTTATGCTTCTGCGCCAACGCCAGCAGTAGGTGCTCGGTGGAGACAAATTCGTCCTTGAAAGGCTCGGCTTCGCGGGCAGCCTGATCGAGGGCTTCCTTGAGCGCCGGCGAGAGATAGTGGTCCGAGGTGCCGCCCACCTTGGGCAGATTCTCGATCTCTTTCTCGGCTTCCGCAGCCAGGGTGCTGGTGGCCACGCCCAGCCGGCCGAGAATGGCCGGTACAATGCCGTCCGACTGCTCGGCGAGCGCCAGCAACAGGTGCACGGCCTCCAGCTGCTGGTTGCCGAAGCGGCTGGCAACGTCTTGGGTGCTCTGAAGAGCCTCCTGGGCCTTCACGGTGAACTTGTCAAAACGAGTAGCCATGGTTGTGACCTGATTTTGATCTTAGGAATGGAAAGGCTCAAAAGTCCAATGCAAAAAGGTAAGCCGCGTCCGGTGTCTTTCACGCGGACGCGGCTTCCAGCAACCGAGGCGGCAGCCATCGCTGCTTGAGATGCCCTCGCCTCAGTGAGTGACGATCTTGATTGTCTTTGGCTTGGCTTCCTCGCGCTTTGGCAGTGTCAGTGTGAGCACCCCGTTGGAGTACTCCGCCTTCGCCTTCTCCGAATTCACGCTGCCCGGCAAGGGGAACGCGCGCGAAAAGGCGCCGTAAGCGCGCTCGACGTGGTGATAGCCGTCTTTGTGCACTTCGTTCTCGAACTTGCGCTCGCCCTTGAGCCAGAGAGTACCGTCCTCAACCCGGATTTCGACATCCTTCGGATCGACACCGGGCAGCTCCGCCTTCAGCACAATGTCTTGGTCGGTCTCGTAGATGTCCACAGGCGGAGCCCAGGCGCGAGTACCGGGAGCGCCTTCGTCAAAGAAACGCGAAAAGGTATCGTTGAACAAACGATTGAACTGGTCCTGGGTGGTGACCAGGTCCCGGAACGGTTCCCAACGAACAATCGCCATTTTGTTGAACCTCCTAATTCTCTTGATTTTTTTGGCTTCCAGGTGGCCGGGAGGATGGTCTTGAACCCTTACACTCCCGGCGCACGTTCTGAATCTGGGCGAGCTTACTTGCTTGAGCCCGCCGTTGCGGCCTGAGCCTTGCCCTCCGAAACCTGAATCTTGATGGTCTTGGGCTTAGCTTCCTCGCGCTTCGCCAGCTTGAGGGTCAGGACTCCGTCCTTGTACTCGGCCGTCACATTCTCCGTGTTGACGGTCGCCGGTAGAGTGAACGACCGCGAGAATGCTCCGTAAGTGCGCTCCACGCGGTGATAGGAGCCCTCCTTCAGGTCCTTCTCTGACTTGCGCTCGCCGCGGATGAAAAGGGTCTGATTCTCAACGCGAACTTCCACGTCCTTCGGGTCGATACCCGGGAGCTCCGCCTTGATCACCAGGTTCTGCTCGGTTTCATAGATGTCAACGGCCGGTGCCCAAGCCCGGTTGCCCAACTCCTGTCCCTCCGAGCCAAATGCCTGGCCAAAGGTCTGATTGAACAGTTGATTCAAACGGTCCTGAGTGGTGAGAAGCTCACGAAATGGTTCCCAACGAACAATCGCCATGGTTATACAACCTCCTTCGAGATATGGGTTACCCGCTGCTGCGGGTACCTTAATAGATGCGTAGCATATACCATTAGTTTCGTGATGTCAATTGATTTTAGTGTAAGACTATCAAGTTTATACAACTGTAATATAATCAATCGTTTACATGATATATTTGTCCTGTCAGAGTTCTGTTTAGACCCGAATTATTTGACTTCTACGGGTTATTCGGCCGTGGCGAAGTACCCAGTCTTGGCGCGGACACGGATGTCTTTTTTCGCCACCGCCACCCGGATGATGCGGTAGGTGCCGTCTAGGCTCGAATTGAGCGGCGAATAGCCGATGAAATACTGATCGTCCAGCTCCCGCCCAATGGCCTCCACCGAGTCCGAGAGATGCGCCAGGCGCTCGGCGGTGTAGATGCCGGTCTTCGCATCCAGGCCCTCGTTCTGTGACGTGCAACCGATCTGCCCGTGGGCGAGGTAACCGCTGCCGAGGTCGGTGCCGGCCGGATTCTCCTGAGGAAAGAAGTAGGCCCCGCCCGTCAGCTCGGCCATTTTTTTGAGCACCGAATTGGATTCGGCGCCGAAGCCGTAGGGCGAGTTCACGATCGTGTAGATGGTGGTCTCGGCGCGGTGCGCCATGGAGACCACCTCGTCAAAGGTGTGCGTGCTTTGCACGTCGAGGCCGTCGCTCATGACCACCAATACGCGGCGGGTTGACTCCGGATCGCCTGAACTCATCAGCTTTTCGCGGCAGGCGGTGTAGATGGCGTCGTAGAGGGCTTTGCCTCCGCCGGCTTTGAGATCGCGGATGCTGTCGTTCAACTCGTCGGGGTCGCTGGAGAAGTCGTGCAGGATAGAGCTGCTGGAGTCGAAGGTCTCAAGAAAAACCTGGTTCTTGGAATTGTGTCCCTGCAGCATCTGGTAGACGAACTCCGCGGCCGCGTCCTTCTCATAGGAAAGCAGCGGCCGAGCGCTGTTGCTGGTGTCGATAATCAGTCCGATACGCAACGGCGGGGCAGGTTCCTGCCTGAAATAGTCGATGGGCTGCAGCTTCCCGTCCTCATAAACGCGGAAATCCTTCTCGGTGAGGTCGATCACCGGAGTGCCGCGCTTGTCGAGAACGGTCACCGGTACGTTGACCACCTGCACGCGCACACGCAGCGTCTTCTGAGCGGACGCCGCTACCGCCTGGCCCGCGGGCGTGCCCGGAGTTGTCGAAGGGGTTGAGGCGGTCTCGCTGGCTGTGCGGGCCGAGCTGGCCACAGCGGAAGGATTGCCTGAGCCGGCGGCACCGGACGGCCGGTTCTGTGCAGCGCGAAGGATGGAAGCCCAACTTAGAGCGGCCGTCAGGACCACAGTCAGCAGCAGGCCCGCAGGGAAACAGGCACTCCGACGCGTTACCCGGCCGCGCCCCGCGCGGCTGTCGCTGCGTTGCGACCTCCGAACACCGCCCCGTCTCTCCGACGCCACCTTCCTGGGACACCCGCGCCACCGTCCTTGCATGGTTCCTCACCTCACTTCCCCCATCTTAACGCAAAATGGTCGGAGCCGTATGTGGCACAAAAGTGGGAAAAATGCAGCCTAAATTTACATTCAAGGACAAAATAAGACGGCCAAAACGCAACTATCTATATTGTTATCAACAACTCGCTGGGTTTATGTCGATAAGCGATTTATTTTCAGATAGTTGCTGGGTTTATCGAAATTCCAAAACAGTATCTACTTTATTTTCATCGAGATGCTGGGTTCGTTCGTACATAATTCGATTTTTTCTCGCCGGGGGGGCAAGACGAGGACTTGCGAAAGGGTTGAAGAGGCGCGAAGAGTTTCCTGCCAATTTCTCAGCGATTGCCGCTGGCGAAGGTCGTCCAGGTCGAAAGAATCCATACAGTTAGAATTATCCATCAGTTATCGCATAATTTCAAGGGCGAATTGCGCCTCGCCGGCGGATGCCGTAGAATCCGGGAAGGATGCATATCCACTCGCATGCTCACTCGGCGAGTTGGGCAATCAAGCTGGCACTGGGCGTGACTGTGGTGCTGGTGGTGGTGGAGTTCATCGCCGGGCACGTGGGCCACAGCCTGGCGCTGGTGAGTGATGGCTGGCACAACTTGACCGACCTGCCGTCGATGGGCCTGGCGTGGCTCGCGCTTCATTTCGAGCGTAAGACTCCCGATCAGCAAAGGACTTATGGGTACCAGCGGGCCGGGGTTCTGGCGGCTTTTGTCAACGCTCTCCTGCTGGCGGCGGTGGCGGCCTACCTTTGCTTCGAGGGCTATCAGAGGATTGTCCATCCGGAGCCGATCTCCTCCCACCTCATGTTGATCGTGGGTGTGTTCGCCCTTATCGGCAACAGCACGATCACGCTGGCTTTAAGCGGGGGCCGGCACGACCTCAACCTCCGGGCCATTTTCATCCACAACTTCGGCGACGCTCTCTCCAACCTGGGGATTATCGCCGGCGCCTGGCTGATCGCGCGCACAGGCCAGCAGTTGATAGACCCGCTGCTCGCCTTCGTCATTGCCGGCATGATCTTGTGGGGCACGGCCGGCATCCTCGGCGGATCAGCCAACATTCTGCTGGAGGGAGCTCCCAAGGGAATGAGCCTCAACGAGTTAGCTAGCTCCATGCTGATCGTCCCAGGCGTGCGCGAGGTGCACGACATTCACGTCTGGAGCCTCGGGTCGAAGTCCCATGCGCTCTCCTGCCACGTCCGGATCCTCGACATGCCGACTTCGGAGAGTGAATTGATTGCCCGGCGCATCTGCGATGCGCTGGCGCGGGATTTCGGAGTCGACCACGCCACCATCCAGTTCGAGCACACCCACGAGCCGGGCGACTTCCATAAATACATGCCTGTGACGGCGGCGCCGACCAAGAAGTGAAGGATTCTCGATCCCTCGTGACTCAGTCGCCCGGGGGCTCGATCCTCTCGAGGCCGTCGAGGTAAGGGCGCAGAGCTTCGGGGACGATCACTGACCCGTCGGCTTGCTGGTAATTTTCGAGGATAGCGAGCCACGTCCGGCCAACGGCCAGGCCGCTGCCGTTAAGCGTGTGCAGGTACTCGGATTTGCCCTGCTTCCCGCGCCGGAAGCGCAGGCTGGCGCGGCGGGCTTGAAAGGCCTCGAAGTTGGAGCAGGAAGAGATCTCCTTGTATTCGCGGCTGGACGGCAGCCAGACCTCGAGGTCGTAGGTCTTGGCTGAGCTGAAGCCGAGATCCCCGGTCGAGAGAGCCATCACGCGATAGGGCAGCTTCAGCCGCTGCAGGATGACTTCGGCGTCGCGGGTGAGGGATTCGAGCTCGTCGTAGGAGGTCTCCGGCAGCGTGAACTTCACCAGCTCGACTTTCTGAAACTGATGCTGACGGATGATGCCGCGCGTGTCTTTGCCGGCCGCACCCGCCTCACTGCGGAAACAGGCGGTCCAAGCGCAGTGCTTCACGGGCAGCGCCTCGGCCTCCAGCACCTCGTCGCGATAAAGATTGGTAACCGGCACCTCGGCGGTTGGAATCAGCCAAAAATCTGTTCCTTCCAGCTTGAAGGAGTCGCCGGCGAACTTCGGCAACTGCCCGGTCCCGAAGAGGCTGGCCGAATTGACCATGAAAGGCGGCAGGATCTCGGTATAGCCGTGCTCGCGGGTGTGCACATCGAGCATGAAGTTAGCGAGCGCGCGCTCGAGCTTGGCGCCGACGCCGCGGTACACCGCGAACCGGGCGCCCGTGATCTTAGCCGCGCGCTCGAGGTCGAGAATGCCGAGGGCCGGGCCCAAGTCCCAATGGGCCTTGGGCTCAAAGTCGAACGGACGCGGCTCGCCCCAACGCCGGATTTCCTCGTTCTCGGCCGCGCTCCGACCGACGGGGACGGTCGGGTGTGGAATATTGGGGATGTTGCGCAGCAGTTCGCGCAACTGCTCGTCGCGCGCCTTGGCCTGTTTGTCGAGCTCGGCGATCTCCTCGCCCACCTGGCGCATCTCGGCGATGGGAGCGGAGGCGTCGTGTTTCTGTTTCTTGAGAACAGCAATCTGGTCAGAGGACTTGTTTCGGCGCGCCTTCAGACCTTCGACTTCCACCAGCAGCTTGCGGCGCTCGCGGTCGAGACTCTCGAAGTCGGCCAGCACGTCCGTCATGCCGCGGTCGCGCATTTTCTGCTGCACCAGTTCGAGATTCTCGCGGACAAAACTGAGTTCCAGCATGTTGATAAGGCTCCCGACCACGCGCGCTAGAGATCGCTCGCAGTTGCGTCCAGGGTAGAACTCAATCTAAGCGGGGGTCATCGGGCTGTCAAACCGCCGATGGGCCTAAGCGTGCGACGCCTCGGCCGCGACCCTTTCCAGGGCTGACGGCTCTCGCCCTGGGGTCGCGCGACACCTGCCCCGTATGAAACGGTTTCCGGGTGAACTTCACTAAACCTGCAGAGGCTCCGCTGGCGGGGGCCCTCAACGGAAATCAAGAACAAAAAGGAGACCGTCATGAAATGGAGTCGAAGCTTTGCGTTGCTCAGGCTCTTCGGGCTCGCACTGCTGATAGCGCACCTTAACCCGGGAGTAGGGAACGCCCAAGATTTCAAAGGAGAATTCACTCTGCCCTTTGATGCTCGCTGGGGCGGCGGCACACTGCCGGCGGGAAACTATTCCTTCACGCTGGACAAAGCCGAATCATCGGGCACGCTGTACCTCTCTCAAGGGACGCGGACCGTGGCTTTGATTCACAGCCAAGGCCATAGCTACACCCAATCGGGTCGCTGCGCGCTGACCGTGTCACAAAGCCGCGATGGAAACGCGGTGCGTGAGCTGAGTCTGCCGCAAATTGGGGTGGCTCTGCATTACGCACCCCGTAAGCCCCGGCGCGGCACGGCGGCTGCGGAGAAGGAAATCGCCCAGGCGATTCCAGTCACCATCGCCGGCAAGTGACCATCAGACTGACTCAGGAACACCGAGGGCCGGAGCCTCCAGGGCTGTGGCCCTCCCGAACCTCCTCTCGTGTCCATTGAAACGGGAAGAGCTTTCCGGCCTCGGCAATGCAGGCCCCGTAGAAGACCGCCGAACTACCCTCCATCATCGCGGCGCACTTCTGTTCTTCAGCAAGGACCGATCGGCGCCCGCGCCGGTCAGGGCTCGACTGAACGAATGGCCACTTCCCTAAAGATGACCGGCGTGTTGCCGGGATGGTTCTGCAAGCCGATGTAGCCCGAGTCGGGGCGAAGGCCGCGGTCCGGCTCGTAATTCTTTTTCTTGGGCGGCACCGGCTGCCCTTCAGTGTAGTCGGTTATCTTGACGCCATTGAGTTCGACCACCGTGCGCGGGCCATTCAGCGTAATGACCATGGTGTTCCAGTCCCCGGGCGGTTTCTGCGAACGGGCCATCGCCTTGGTGAGCGAATAGAGGACGCCGGTGCAGTGGTAGTCGTCACCGCTGTTGTCAATCTGCACTTCGTAGCCCTTGTTCACGGGCATCCAGGGCTCGGTCGGTGTCTCAGGAATACGGATAAACACGCCCGAATTCGAATCCGGCGCCGTGGTTTTGAATACCACGCGAATCTGAGCGTTGCCGATCTTCTCCGGCGTATACCACAGCAGGCCCATGCCCCCTTGTGTCGTCAACAAGCCGTCCTGCACGGTAAAGTCGCCGGGGCCGACGTGCTCCCACCCCTCCAGATCCTTACCATCAAAGATCTGTTTCCATTGCCCCGCATCTTGCGCAGATGAAAGCGCGGGAATCGCCATCAGTGCCAGGAGAGCCATGCTCGGAATCCAGCGAATCATACCTCCTCCTCCCGACCCAAAGCTGCCTTCTGTGCCCTGTTCTGATTTCGCAAGGAGCCGATTATCTCGTGACCCACCCCAAGATGATTGACATCTCCGGAGTCCACAAAATACCATACCGCGAAGGTACTTGTTGCAAGGATCGGGGGCGCCACGTCGTCTGAACCCATTCACATGGCCTCCTTTGAGTCTTGCTCATATTGTGAGACCTTATTTGGTATAGAGCCCGGTGACGTGCCGAGCGAGGCGCTGCGCGATGGAACCTTATGGCTGTAAGAGACGGCGATAATGCGACTCAGCTTGCCCGGTGGCAGAGTTATATTGAGGGCGTGGCGGAGGCCGTGGACCGGGGCAAGGTCATTCCGCTTGGCCCTTCACCAACGCCACCCGTGCCACCGGCCGTTTCGGCGGTTAAGCCCCAGGGCGCATCGCCCAAAGTTCTCTACTGTGCGCCGCACCCGGATGACGAGACACTCACCGGGGCGCTCGCCCTCCGGCTGCGCCTAGAATCCGGCGCGCGGGTCACAAACGTGGCCATCACTCTCGGCTCGGACCGCTCCCACCGGGAACGCCGCCGCGGGGAGCTAGTCACGGCTTGCCAGGTGCTTGGCTTTGATCTCGTTATTCCCGCCAACCCGGGCGCCGCCTCGGCTTCGGGCTTCGAGCACGTAAGCTTGGCCGCACGCCAAGCCGATCCCAAGGGCTGGGCCGAGAAAGTTCGGGTGCTGGCGGAGATCTTCGACGCCGAGCAACCGGAGGCGCTTTTTGCTCCCCACGCCGACGACTTCAACACCACCCACATCGCGACTCACTACCTCGTGATCGAGGCGCTCGACGAACATCTTACACGGCGTCCGGATACAGGCGTGCTCTTGATCGAAACGGAGTTCTGGCATGAAATGGTGGATCCCAATCTGATGGTGGCCGTGACGCCTGAGCTTGCGGCTATTCAGTTGACCGCGGCCGCCGAGCACGGCGGCGAAATGATGCGCAATCCCTATCATCTGCTTCATCCATGCCGGCTCATGAACAACGTGCGCCGGGGTTCCGAAGTGGTGGCCGGGGAAGGAAAGGCGGCACAGCCATTCACCTTCGCGGAGCTCTATCGCATTAGCCTGCGCCGCGGGCGCGAAGCCATCGAGCCGCGACCCGGCGGCCACATCCTTCCGTCGGCCGAGAAGGCGACATTAGGCTGGATGCGGCGACAGTTGCCGGCACCTTCCGCCGATCATTCCACGACCTCGCTAAGTTGAATTAAATTTAGCCAGTCTCGGTCTCGCCGGGGCCGGCCGCTCGCGGAAAATCCAATCAAAACCCCGCTTCAAAGCGGCCGAATTCAACCTCTTCGTTCCATTCGATTCGTGCCCGCTCGCTGGCGTCGAGCAATCGCCGGCAGGCGGCAGATGCCGGCTCCGGCCGCAGAGCCTCGCCCGCGCAGGCCGAAGTCATCGCCTCGCCTTCAGCAGAGAAGCGTTCGGGAGCGCTCCAAAGGCTGGACCCTGGCAGAAAGCTGTGGTCCAGGCTATCCCGGACCATGCGCTTGAGCGTGGCGTAGTCGAGGTGGTAGGTCTCCACGGCTCGCTCGAATTCCCAGGTCAGCTCCGAACGCGACACGCCTTCATCATCTGTGGCCAGAGCCACCGGCACGCCGGAGTGCAGATACACGGGGAAGGGATGCTTCGGCCCGCTTACGCCCAGAATCATGTCGTTGCTCGTCAGGCAGATCTCCACCAGCACGTGCCGCCGGACCATCTCCCCAAGCAGACCCTGCGCGTCGCGCTCATGCATCACGTCTACGCCGTGGCCGATGCGCTCGGCGTGGCCCTGCTCGATGGAGTCGCGGATGTGAAAGCTCAGGTCGTGCGGGCGCACCAGACCCGGCGCTAGCTCGCCTGCGTGCAGGGTGATGTGAACCTTGGGATAAGCGCCGTGCAGGTAGTCGAGCATCTGCATTTGGACTCCGAAATCGTGCAAGGCCACGGGATCATCCTCGGGCTGGACGATGTTCAGGCCCACCACGCGAGGATCGACGCTCGCCATCTCAAAGCCAGCCACCATCTGGGCGAAGGTGGACTGCTTGGGGATGGCGCGCAGCACCTGATAGAGATAGCGCACCGTGAGACCGCAGCCCGGATCGGGGTGCGGGCCGCCGCACCCGAGCATTTGGCGCATCCGGCCCTCGGCGTCGTCCAGATTGCGCCGTCCGTCGGCTACGACCGTAGCCATCCCGCCCGCCAGCAGGCGCTCGCGCACGGCGCCGAGGTTGTCATTCCAGCCGAGCTTCGCACCGAGTTCCGAGGCCTCGCCGCCGTCAGGGGTGAACATGGTCTCCAGATACAGTTCGTGCTCCGCGGCGGCGCGCCGGGCGACCTCGGCCAGCATGTCCCCCGTGTGCTCCTTCGTAGCCAGACCAAACTTGCCGAAAGTAGCGAAGAAGTGGTCGTGTCCGGACCGGTCTTCGGGCGAAGGATGGAAGTTGCGCATGGACCAAGCATCGATAATCCGGTTGCGAAAGTCGGCTTCAGTCAGGGCCAGTGACGCCGGCGTATGGCTGGCCTCGGATTCGCACGGCGGAGGCAGGAGCACGACCAGGGTGAGATCAACGCAGAGACCATCCTGCGCAGCGTAATCGATAAGACTCTCCGCGTAGACTGACCCGCTAAGGTGGTGGTGGAGGTCGCCGCCTTTGGGCATACGCGCGAGAAAGTCCACCAGCAGAGGAGGCTGCCCGCGCACGGAGTCGAGGTAGCGGCCGGCGCGCGTGAAATTAACGTCCCGACGAGCGGCTGGCGCCTGTGCCTGAGCTGCATCGCGAGCGGAGGACTGAGCACGAACCTGAGCTGCGGCCAAGGCCAGCGGGATCGTCGCCAGTCCCGCGGCCGCGATCCAAGAACTTCGCTTCATCTCGACCTCCTCAGGGAGGCCCAAGAATATCATTGGCGCGGCGCAGTCGAAAGCCGGCGAACAGTCACCCTATAAGGCAGCGCCGGGCAACCCGCCGGCACCCTGGCCGAACCGGCGTTTGGCTTCTTCGAGCATCGACTGCGTGGCCGTGGCCCCCACGCGAGTCACGCCCAGCTCGCGGACGCGCAGCAGATCGTCCAGCGTCCGCACGCCGCCGGCCGCCTTGATCTGAACCGTCGGGGCGCTGTGGTGCCGCATCAGCCGGAGGTGATGATCGGTGGCTCCTTTGTAGTTATAGGAACCATCGGGCTGCTTTGCGAAGCCGTAGCCGGTGGACGTCTTCACGAAGGCCACACCGGCCTCCGAACAGATCTCGCACAGCCGGATGATGTGCGCGTCCTCCAGGTAGTCGTTCTCGAAGATCACCTTCAGAATGGCGCCCTGGGCCAGCACGGCCTGGTTGAGGGCACGAATTTCCGCGCCCACGTAGACCCAGTCGCCGCCGAGCGCTTTGCCCACGTTGATAACGGCGTCGATCTCGCTGCCTCCGGCCCGCACTGCGGCCTCCGCCTCCGCCACCTTGATGGCGGTGGGGCTGTTGCCGTGCGGGAACGCGACTACTGGGCAGACGCCGACGCTGGACCCGGCGAGGATCTTCCGGGCTAGCTCGATGGCGTAGGGCTTGACGCAGGCTGTGGCCACGTCATACTCGCGAGCCAGCCGGCAGCCATCAGCGATCTGCGCGTCCGTCAGGGTGGGATGCAGCAGGGAGTGGTCGATCATCTTGGCGAGAGTGCGAACACCTACGGCGATGCTCATTGCCACGCCTCCTCTTGCCGTCCGATGATGCCATCTCTCCGCGGCTCTAGAAAATCAGGTGCAAGGACATCTGAATGAACCTCGGGCTGCCCAGGGTATGTTGAATCACGCCCAACGCTCCCGCAGGCGGGCAGGCATAAGCGCCCGTGGCCGGTACGCAGGCGTTGTATCCCGTGCCCGGCCCATAGACGGGTGGGTTCGCGAAATAGGGATTGAACGAGACGTTGTTATTCGGCGTATCGAAGCTAGGCTGATTGAAAAGGTTGAAGAAGTCGGCCCGGTATTGAAGCTGCCAGCGCTCGGTGATGTGAAAGAGCTTCTGGACCGAGAAGTCGAACCGCTCCTGGAAGGGTCCGCGGAAGAGGTTGCGTCCTTGGTCGCTGTAGCCGGTTTCGTAGCTGTCGCAGATGTCGGCGCCGGTGATCGTGGGCCCGCAGGGCGGAACTCCATTCTGTCCCGGTTGGAGGAGAGGCACGGTAAAGGCGTTCACATCCAGCACGGGCTGGCCGGCGTTGACGCCCGTGGTTCCCTGCAGCTTCGCCTTTTGTGATGTGTATCCAGGCGCGAACGCCAGCAGCGGGTTGGTGAGGTAATCGTTGCCGCCACCGTAGTAGATGCTGGCCACGCCGCCGGAGAAGTCATAGACCGCGTACGGCTGCCCGCTTTCCAGCGTCGTGACGCCGCTGATGCCCCAGCCGTTCAGGATCTGGTTCGCGGCGCCCGACAGATTCAGGTGGGGAAATTGGTAGAGATAGCTGATGATGAAGACGTGGGTGCGGTCGAAGTCCGAGGAACCGTACGCCGAGCCGAGGTTAAAGGGATCGTTGCCGTTGAAGAACAAACCCAGCCCGCTGTCCTCATCAAGCGAGTGCGACCACGTGTAGGACCCGTTGATCTGCAGACCGTGGCTCATCCGCTTGGTCGCGCTGAACTGCAGCGCGTTGTAATTCGAAACGGCTTCCGCCTCGTAGAGCACGGAGCTCGTGCTGTAGCCGATGTAAGGCGCGCGCAGATCCGTATTGCCGCCGTCATAAGTATTGATTGGATAGAGAGGCTGGCCCGGCACCGTCTGGGTGAGAAGAGGGCAACCGCCGCCGTTGCAGTTGGTGGTGCTATCGAGCGGGTTGTATCCATAGGAATACATCTGCCCATTGACGGGGTGGCCGGGAGTGGCGATGTTGGGCTGATTGAAAGGAATCGGCACCAGCAGGTGGTTGCCGTGGTTGCCCGTATAACCGAGCGTCAGGACCAGGTCGTTCCGCGGCTGCCACTGCAGGTCCAACTCCCAATTTTCGGAATACGGCAGCTTGTTGGCGGCGTCATAGCCACCAAAGAGGAACGGCTCGCCGCCGCTGGGGCCGGAGTAGTTGATCAAGTCCGATTGGTTCGGCACGAACTGCGCGAAGTCCGCCGGATTGCCAGTGGGCTGAGCCGGCGGCGTGCTTCCAAAGGGCGCTTCCAAAGTGGCCCCTGGAGCGCGCGGGACCTGGAGGACGAAGGGGGGCTCTAGCGTGACACCGAAGGGACCATTGAAGCCGGAGCCGGCGCTGGGTGAAAACTCGAAGAAGTACTCGCCGCGATCGTAGTACATTCCGGCGCCGGCGCGCACCACGAGGTTCTTAATGAAGCTTGGGCTCCACGCTATACCCAGCCGCGGCGCGAAGCCAAATTGATTGTTGATCAACGTGGAGGTGCTGACGCCTTTGGTGGCGTATTGCGGATTATTGCCCGCCACCACCAGCCCATCGTTGGCCACCGTGTCGGTGGCCAGATCGTACTGGTAACGCGACGGATCGAAGTTCGTCAGACGTCCGTATTTTTCCGAAAGAGGCCCGTTGTAGTCGAAGCGCAATCCAACGTCCAAGGTCAGGTTCGGGGTCACCTTGATCTTGTCCTGCGCGTAGAGGCCAAGATTGTTCGCCCGGTAGTAGCGGTTGGATTCGCCGACAAAGAGGGTCGTGCCGCTGCGCAGCGTCCCTTCGAGGAAATCCGCAAAATTCGGACTCTGAATGGTTGCAACCTCATTGTTCTCGTTCAGAATGTTCAGTTGCGTGCGCATGTAGTCGCCGCCAAAAGAGAAGCTGTGCGTGCCGTGGACCCAGTTCAAGTCCGTCCCGCCCTCAAACTGGTTCTGATAGACACCGGCATTGGCGAAAGGCGAAGTCGTGCCGACGTCGAGCTCGTTGCCGAGGGTTGAGTCTCCGCTGCGGATCCGGATGCCGGGGAATTGTGTCTGCCCGAACAGGTTGATACCCGCATCCTGGGCGGTCAAGGGCTGGCTGATATTGGCGAACGCCCCTTCGCGGATGAAACCCCCTTTCAGTTGCCACGTCGCGGTGGGCCCCAACACCCGGGTGTTGTTGAGTGAGATGGCTTGGCTGCCGGCATGGAGGGTCTGGGGAAATCCCAGGAGCTCACCGTCAGGCGGGAAGGGTGTTATGGTCGGGTTGCGCTGATAGAAATACTTGCCTGCCAGCCGGTCGGTGGATGAGAAATTGTAGTCGATATTGCCGTTGAACTGGTCCACCGTGAAGGTCGCGGGTGGCCCGTAGAGGATGGCGTTGTATCCGAGATTGGTGGCGGTCGTCGGGTCTGTGATAGAGGGCGCCGGCACCAGGTACTGGCCGCTCGGCAGCTTGGCGTTCATGATTGCCATGGCCGCAGAGTTGATCTGGCTGGGGGTCACGGTGCTCCCACTCTGGGCAGTCGCTACAGCTGCCAGACCCGCAGCGCTGCGATCGTCGGTCAACTGCAAGGGGACGGTCACAAACTGCGTTCCGTTGAGCTGGTCTGTGACGCGCGTCCCCTGATAGGAGGCAAAGAAGAACGCTTTGTCGCGCTTGATGGGCCCGCCCGCCAGCCCTCCGAAGGTGTTGCGGCGAAGCTCCGGAACCTTCTGGTCCTGAGGGATGGCCGTGTCGGCGTTGTAAAAGAAAGGAGCTGAATTCCAGATGTTGTTCTGGAAGTAATCGTAGGCCTGCCCGTGGAATTGGTTGGTCCCCGACTTGGTCACCACCTCGATATGAGCGCCGCTCTTGCTGCCTTGAGAAGCGTCATACATCGAAGTGCTCACCTGGAGTTCTTCGATCGTTTCCGGCGGCGGCGTGGGTATGCCCTGGCCAATTGCATCGTACACCGAGGTGCCGGTGATGATATCGCCGTTCGGGCCAAACCCTTGCTCGCCCGTGCTGAGCACGAAGCGGTTGCTAGAAACGGAACTGCTGGTGGCGCCGTTAAACAAGTTGTCCGCATTGATGCCGTTGAAAGAGATGCTGTTTGACGTGGATCGCTGTCCATTGGCCCAGATCTCCTGATTGCCCAGGCCGCTGTTCGTTCCGGAGCCGTTCAGGAAGTCTGCGTTGACCCCGGGGCTCAACAAGGCGAGCTGGGTGAAGCTGCCAGTGCCCAGGGGGATCGCCTCGATCACGGAGGAAGGCAGAACGTAGCCGTTGGTGGTGTCCACTTTGTTCAGCAAGGGCGTGGCGGTGACGGTCACCGTGGTGGTCACGGTGCCGGGCTGAAGCGAGGCGTCAAGCGTGGTGGTGGAATTGGCGTGGACGACCACCTGGGAGCTTTGCTGGGTCTTGAAGCCTTCTTTGGTGAAGCTTACCGTGTAGGTGCCGAGCGGCAAGTCAAACACATGGTAGCTGCCTGACCCGTTCGTTTTGGCGGGCACCACGAGACCGGTGCTCACGCTCTTGATCTTCACGTCAACCCCGGGTAGCGCGCCGCCGCTTGAGTCCGTGACAGTACCCGTCAGGCCACCAACCGTCTGCTGTGCCTTTGCGGGTGCGGGGGCCAGGAGCAGGGCGGACAGCAAGCAAGAAACAACAGTAGGCCAGTAGATCCTCTTCACGAGTGCCTCCTCACTGCGAATTGGAAAGATAATTTCGACGGCGCCGAGTCTAAGCCTTAGCCGCGCCATGCGCTCGATCGTGCAGCTTGAAGGGTACGATTGGGGTTTCGGAAGCGTGCGCTGCTGCCAAACGATCGGGCGGAAGACGGTCACCGGCGCACCCGTTCTGTGGCGGGCGCCTTGGATCCGGTAGCGGCTGACCCGCGGCGCACTTGCCACCTGAGAAGCTTGCCGGCTCTGGCCGATCTTGGCGGCCCTGAGCCCGCTTTCGACAACTTCGGTCGCAGCCCTTTACCGTTTCACCCGACGACAGGTTGTTCTATCACATTCCCAGCCGAGAAACAAGGAATCGCATGCTGTGGCCGGTCATAATTGCTTATGAATGTTACAGAGATTTTTCGATCCGGTTAAGGCTTGGTTAAAGATCGGGGGCGTTCGGCGGGTGGACTCGTGATTGCAGCGGAGAGTTATGAACGAGTTGTTTAAAAAGATGGCCTCAAGTCTCGAGACTTGAGGCCATTAGATTAGGCGCAGTCGTGTTTAGTCGAAGTGCTCCTGGCGCTTGAGGCGGACTCCTACGCTTGCACGGCCGGCTGCGCGGTGCGATTCCGGCGGCGGCGAATGCGGCTAGCGAGTCCGACCAGGCCGCTCCCGAAAAGCATGAGTGAGGCCGGCTCCGGCGCGGCTCCTCCCGGAGTGGAAGCGCCCAGCGTGATGTTGTCAAACCCGATGTAGTTCGCGCTGCCGCCGAAATCGACAGACTGCGCGGTGCCGTCGAAGCTGACTCCGATGGGAACCCAGGGGCAGTAAGCAGTGTTGCAGGTACCCCCTCCTTCCGGCGTTACACCCAGGTCAAGACTGGCCAGCAGCGTTCCGGTGTCGTTCAAGCCGGACCAGACGTTGATGTAACCCGGGTACACCACGGCGGAGTAATAGAACGAGAACCCGGTGGTGAAACCGCCGGCCACATTCATCGTGTCCGCTGCGCCACTCAGGAAGAACACGATGTTATTCCCCGACGGGTTGTCGTTGAAATTTCCGCTGCCCCCGGCATCCACGGAAGTGATCGCCAGCGAGTTGCTCGAAAACGTGATCCCGTAGTTCGGCCCGGGACCCGTGCCATTGCCGCCGAAGCCGCCGGCATAATAGTTGTCGACCGCTTCCTCGTTCCCAAGCTGGTCAAAAGTCAGCACCACAGTGCCGGCCATAGCAGCCTGCGCGGCAAAGAAGCTCGCGACCGCGGCCAGCAATACCAATTTCTTCATCTTTTCCCCTCCAAGGTTCATGACTAAGAATGTTGTAGCCGGTTGAGATCAGCACTTGCAGTGCCACCGAACGAATTTGCTCGAAGACCCATAACAATCACTGCATCAGTGACTTGAGGCTCATCGCGAAGGAACCGACTCTGTTGCCTGTCTTGGTAACCCCGGGGAACAGGTCGAGCCTAAAGTGGCAATTCATTTCCAGCGGATCATCTGACTCCGGTTGACCTCCGTCGGCTTTCCACCTCGTTGAGGTCGCTTGCGCACGGCAGGATTTCCACTCAAACTGGACCTCGATGGACAGCTCCGACCGATTCTCGCTCGCCACGCTCGAATTCAACGCCGTGCTGGCGATCGTGGGCGAGTTTCTCTCCGGCCCAATAAGCAAGCCGCGCCTTGCTGAACTCGCGCCTTCAACCGAGATCGACAGCATCAGGCGAGATCTCGCCCGCGTAGGCGAGGCGCGCCGGTACCTGGCTGAAAACGCCCGACCGGCGTTCAGCTCATTGGGGGACCCCCGGCCGGTTCTCGAGAAGCTCTCGATCGAGGGCTTGGCCTGCGAGAGCCTGGAGATTCTGGCGCTCACCCATCTGGCCCGCGCGGCGCAGAGCCTGCGCGGCGCCTTCGAGTCTTACGCGCTCCTCGATGGGCTGGCCTCCGCGCTCCCCGATTTTCGCGATCTGCTCCGCGAGCTCGAAGGCAAGATCGCCCCGGACGGCTCCGTCAACTCCTCAACCAGCGCCGAGCTCGGCCGGGTCCGTCGCGCCATCGAGCGCCTGCGCCATGAGATTCAGGTGACAATTCAGCGGCTCCTGGGCCGCTTGAGCCGCGCCGGGGTGCTCCAGGACGACATCATCACCATCCGCAACGACCGTCTGGTGATTCCCATCCGAGCCGACGAGAAGCGCCGGGTGGACGGCGTCGTGCACGGCATGAGCGCCTCCGGCGCCACCGTCTATCTGGAGCCTCTTGAGACGGTCCCGCTGAACAACGAGCTGGTGGAGATGGAGGACCGCGAACTGGCCGAGGTGCGCCGCATCCTGGGCGAGTTCACGGAACGCTTGCGACTGCGCCGAAACGACCTTAACGAGGCCACCGCGACCCTGGCCGAGATCGATCTCATCTTTGCCAAAGCCGGATTCGGCCGCGATTACGACTGTTGTCTGCCGGAATTCGCGCCCGGCGGCGGTCTCAACCTTGAAGAGGCCCGTCATCCGCTGCTCGAAAAGGCGCTCCGCGGCCAAGACCGCCGTCCTGTCCCGCTGACTCTCCGGCTCGATCCCTCCCAGAAGGCTCTGGTAATCAGCGGGCCCAACACGGGCGGCAAGACGGTGGTCCTGAAGACGATCGGCCTGGCGGCGCTGATGGCGCAATCGGGTCTTCCCGTGCCGGCATTGATCGCGCGTCTGCCCGTCTTCGGCCGGGTGCTGGCCGATATCGGCGACTTGCAGTCGATTGAAGCCAGTCTGAGCACCTTTTCAGCGCATATCGCCAATATCCGGCGGATGGTGGAAGTGGCGGGGTCCGGCGATCTGGTGCTGGCCGACGAGCTCGGCGGCAGCACCGATCCCGAAGAGGGCTCGGCCCTGGCCGTAGCAATCCTCGAGCACTTCCGCTCGCGAGGCGCTCTGGCGGTAGTCACCACCCACCAGTCGCGTTTGAAGGCCTACGCCGCCGAGACGCCCGGGGCCGTGAACGCCGCCATGGAGTTTGACGACCGCACGCTCGAGTCCACCTACCGGCTCCTGGTGGGCCTGCCCGGGAAGTCGAGCGGCCTCTCGGTGGCCGAGCGCCTGGGGCTCGCGCCGGGCATCGTGGCCCGCGCGCGCGAACTGGTCGCGCCCGAGGAGCGAGAGATCTCGGCGCTCGTCGAGACGCTGCACCGGGAGCGCGGCGAGGTCGAGGCCCGGCTGCGCGAATCGGAGCGGGCGCGGCAACAACTAGAAGCGCGACGACAGGAACTCGAGCGGCATTACACAGCGGAGCGCCGATCGCGGCTGCAGGAGCTCGGCCGGCGCTTGGAAGAGACCCTCAAGCGTGAAGGGAATCGCTGGGAAGGGGCGCTCGAGGAGATTCGCGCCGAGGTCAGAGCGCAGGCCGCGCGAAGCCTCTCGCAAGGTCAGTCGCGAAGCCAGTTTCGCATGCTCGAACAACGCCTGGAGCGGCTTCCGGCGGCCTTGGCCGGCGAGGCCCGCCAGGCCTGGAAAACAGAGGTGGAGCAACTAGTGGGACCTCCGGAGGCGCCTGAACCGCCCGTCGCGCCGGAAGGTATCCACGATGGCGTTCCGCACCTCGGTGACGTCGTCCAGGTGGAGGGTATGCCAGGGCCCGGAACGGTGACGGGACTTTCCAGCGGCGAGGTCGAAGTGGAGGTGGGCCGCATGCGAATGCGCCTCGACGCCGCCCGTGTCAGGGTGATCGGGCGTAAGGCGGCGGCACGTGCCTCTGCAGGCGCAGCGAGGCTTGCCGCTGGAACTTCGCTCGAGTCCGCAGCGTCGTCCGGCCAGGACTCCGGGCGGGCGGAGGTGCCGCCGGAGATCAACGTGATCGGGCAGACGGCCGAAGAGGCTCGCGAGCACGTGGACGAGTACCTGGACCAGGCTTTCGTCAGCCGGCGGCTGCGCCTGCGCGTGATCCACGGACATGGCAAAGGCATACTGCGGCGTACGCTCCACGAGATGTTTCAGTCGCATCCGCACGTGGAACGCTTCTATCCGGCACCGCAGAGCGAAGGCGGCACGGGCGCGACCATCGTGGAACTGAAGGTGTAGCGGCATTCGCCAGCGGGACGCTCAGGGCGCTGCTATCGGTGACGTTAGGTAAACCCGGTCGCCTGCCGTTTGCCACTCCGGGCGGGCAAGGCCAACCAGGATTGATCAATCTGGTACACTCTTCGGGTTGTCTCGGAGGATAAGGATGAGGACGACCCGAAAGCCATTGGTGGGCCTGGCCAAGGCCGGCGCGGCGACCGTGATCTTGATGGCTGCGGTGGTGATCCCGGCCTTTGCCGATGGGCCTTACCGCGTGCTGGTAGAGTCTGGCGTCGTAGCCAAGATGCGCGATGGGACGGTGTTGCGCGCCACCATCTATCGGCCGGACGCGCCCGGTAAATTCCCCGTGCTGCTCGAGCGCACCCCGTACGACCGGCGGAATCAGGTGGAAGACGCCTTGAAGGGCGCGGTTCGCGGCTATGTGGTGGTGATTCAGGACACGCGGGGGCGCTATGGCTCCGAAGGTGAATGGTATCCCTTCAAGCATGAGTCCGACGATGGCTATGATACGGTGGAGTGGGCGGCCGCCCTGCCGCAATCGAACGGGAAAGTGGGGATGTTTGGCGGCTCCTACGTCGGGGCCACGCAGATGCTGACGGCCATCGCTCATCCGCCCCACCTGGCCGGCATTTTTCCTGTGGTCACCGCCTCCAACTACCACGACGGCTGGACCTACCAAGGCGGAGCCTTCGAGCAGTGGTTCAATCAGAGCTGGACCTCCGGGCTCGCGCAGGACACGCTCAATCGGAAGGTGCAGGCGGGCACCAATGCCCTGGAGGGCGTCGAGAAACTGCCGCTCACCTCGTACCCGCTGTTCAATCTGAACCAGGCCAGCCAACTCACGAGTCTCGAGACGCTTGCACCCTACTACCTTGACTGGCTCAGCCACCCTGGCTATGACGACTACTGGAAGCAGTGGTCGATCGAGGAGCATTACCCCGACATTCAGGTGCCGGCTTACGTGGTGGCCGCATGGTATGACATTTTCCAGGGAGGCTCGCTGCGCAATTATCTCGGCATCACGGCGCACGGCACGAGCGAGGCGGCGCGGCGCCAATCGCGGCTGCTGGTGATGATCGGCGGACATGCCGGCGACGGACCAAAGATCGGGGAGGTGGATTTCGGCCCGCAGTCCGTGGTGGACGAAAACGAAGTCATGCTGCGCTGGTATGACTTTCTGTTGAAAGGGGAGGCCAACGGTGTGGCTGAGGAAAAACCCGTCAAGCTCTTCGTGATGGGCAGGAACACCTGGCGCGAAGAGTCCCGCTGGCCGCCGCCGGAAGCCAAGCCAACAACCTATTATTTGCACTCCGGTGGAAAGGCGAACTCCTCCACCGGAGACGGAGCGCTCAGCATCGCCTTACCGGCTTCCGAGCCGTCCGACCATTTTGTTTATGACCTGGCCAATCCCGTGCCGACGGTGGGCGGCCCTCTCTGCTGCGACAGCCAGCATCTGGCTCCCGGCGCTTTCGATCAGCGTAAGGTGGAATCTCGCCCGGACGTCCTGGTTTACACGACTCCGGCCTTCGACCACGATTACGACGTGACCGGTCCGGTGAACCTGGACCTCTTCGCCAGCTCCGACGCCGTGGACACGGACTTCACGGCCAAGCTTGTGGACGTGGGCGCCGACGGCTTTGCCCGCAACCTGACTGAAGGCATCGTCCGCGCGCGCTTTCGCGACTCGCAGGAGCAGGCCCGGCCGATGCAGCCCGGCACGGTATACCGTTTCCGCATCGATCTCTGGTCTACCAGCAACGTCTTTCTGGCCGGGCACAAGCTGCGGGTCGAGGTTTCAAGCAGCAACTTTCCGCGCTTTGACCGCAATCTGAATACCGGCCTGGATGCGGGTCACTCCTCTTCCTTTGTCAAGGCTGCAAATGCTGTCTTCCATGATCGCGAGCATCCTTCGGCCCTCCTGCTGAACGTCGTATCACCATGAATGCCGATGATGGATCTAACGAGGGTTAGAAGGCATCAATCGCGGATTTGGGAGTTCGAGTTCCACTTGTACTTGTCCTTGTCAACGGGCGGCCGATGCCGTATGATCTAGGAGTACACGCCTAGGGTCAGGAGCCTCCATGTACAGGTTTTTCCGTCGAAACCGGGAGAAGGTGATGAAGTATCTCCTCATCTTCTTTCTTGGCATCGTTTCCCTCGGTATGGTTATCACGCTCGCGCCGATCCCTACCGGAGACACCGGCAACGCCCAATCCAACGTGCTGGCCAGCCTCAATGGCGTCGACGTCACCAAGCAGGACCTGCAGCGGCGGCTCGACCAGCAATTCCGGGGGTCGCAATTTGGCAACAACCCGGCGTTGATGGCCCAGTTTGCGCCCAACATGCTCGATGAGATGGTGCTAGACCAGGCCATGCTGGTGGAGGCGAAACGGCTTGGCCTCGAGGTGAGCGACCAGGAATTGGCGGCGGCGATCCGGACCTTTCCGGGCCTCAGCAACAACGGCGCTTTCATCGGAATGGACCAATACCAGAGCGCCATCGAGCAGTCCACCGGGATAAGCGTGGGGCAATTTGAGGCGCAGATGCGCGACAGCCTGCTGAGCGACAAGCTCAAGGACGTGGTCACGGATGCGATCCAGGTTACGCCCGAGGAAGGTCATCGCGAGTTCCTGCAGCGCAACGAAAAGGTGAAAATCGATTACATCCTCTTTGACCCCAGCAACTTCACGCAGGACGTCCAGGTGAACCCGCAGGCGCTGGAAGCCTTCTTTGCCACTAATCGCAACCGTTACAAGCTGCCGGAGCAGCGCTCGCTGCGCTATGTCCTGATCGACGCCGACCACGTGCGGCCGCTCGTCAAGGTGACGGACGAGGAGATCCGCGACTACTATTCCAGCCACATGGACCAGTACCGGGTGCCGGAGCGGGTGAAGGCGGCCCACATCCTCTTCAAGACCACGGGTGACAGCCCCGCCGACGTGGCCAAGGCGAAGCAGACCGCTCAGGACGTACTCAGCCAGATCCAGAAGGGCGCGGACTTCGCCGAGCTGGCCAAGAAGTATTCGCAGGACACCACCGCCTCAAAAGGCGGCGATCTCGGCTGGATTGTCCGTGGCCAGACGGTGAAGGAGTTTGAGGACACGGCCTTCTCCCTGGCGCCCGGTCAGGTGAGCGGCCTGGTGACCGCCACTTACGGCATCCACATCATCAAGGTTTTCGAGAAGCAGACCGCCCACGTGCAGACCTTCGACGAAGTGAAGGACGCCATTCAAGCCGCCCTGGAAAAGCAGAAGCTCGAAGACGCTCAGGCCTCGTTTTCCAGCCAGCTGGAGCAAGCTCTCACGGCGGATCCGCAGCACTTTGACGCCGTGGCCCAGAAGTTTGGGCTCCCCGCGCAGCAGACGGCGCTCTTCAAGTTCAATCAGCCCATTCCGGACCTGGGCGTGAACGAGGGCCTCCAGAACCTGGCCTTCCAGCTTACGCCCGGCGAAGTGAGCCAGCCGGTGCTCCTGCCCAAGGGCACGGTGATTGTCCAGCTCGCTCAAAGTGTTCCGGCTCACAGCGCCACCCTCGATGAAGTACGCGCCCAGGTGGAGCAGGACTATCGAGCCGATCAGGCGCGAGTCCTGGCCGAAGACAAGGCCCGGGAACTGGCCGCGAAGTCCAAAACGGAGGACTTCAAGAAGGCGGCTCAGTCTTTGGGCCTGACCCCGAAGGAAAGCCAGGATTTGACCCGGCAGAGCACGCTCGACAACCTCATTTCGGTTAACGAACTCACCGGCGCCTTCACCCTCAATTCCGGCCAGACGAGCGATGTGGTTCCAGTGGGCAGCAACCACATCGTGTTTCAGGTGATCTCCCGCACGCCGGCGGACGAGTCGGCCTTTGCCGCCGAGCAGGACCAGATCCGCCAGCAGCTCCTGGACCAGAAGAAGGCATTGGCCTGGGAGATTTATCGGAAGAGCCTGAAGCAGGAGTTGGCGCGCGAGGGAAAGTTGAAGATGAATCCGGAGGCGCTGAAGCAACTGGTGGCGTCGTATCAGCAGAACGCGAGTTCGTAGGGGCAGCGGCTCGCCCCGTGACAGGCACTCGCAACCGCTGACTGCCGACTGTGCCGACTGGCGGCCGGAATCCATGCCTCGTTTAACCAAAGTCTCCCCCGAGCAAGCCGACTCCGCTTCGCGCGAGGTCTTCGACCAGTTCATGCGCGAGCGCGGCAACGTCCCCAACATGTTTCGCACCGTGGCTCACCGGCCCGAGATCATGCGGACCATGAATCAGCACTTCTCGACCGTCATGAACACGGGCACCGTGTCGCGCAAGCTCAAGGAGATGGTCTCGGTGCGCGTGTCCCACCTCAACGGTTGCGAGTATTGACTGAACTCCCACACCGCCTTGGCAAGGCGGTTCGGCGCCACGGAGGCGGAATTAGCCGGGCTTGAGAAGGGCGACCTCAAAATCTTTTCGCCGGCTGAACGGGTGGCGCTGCAATTCTCCGATCAGCTCACGCACGATTCGAATCGGATCTCCGATGCCCTCTTCGCCGAATTGCGCCGCCACTTCGACGAGGGCGAGATCGTGGAGATCGCCGCCGTCGCCGGACTCTTCAATTACTTCAACCGCTTCAACAATGCCCTCCAGATGGAGCCGACGAAGTGACGGCGACCCCTGTGGCCGCCCACCCTCCGCCCACCGCCTTTCCGAGCGCCCCACAACTTACGCAGCCTTGCTCTTGGGCTAGTCTGAATTTGCTTGCCGTGTCCTCCGGGGTTGATGTATCATCGGTAATATGGTGGCAACGCCTATGGAAACCGCACCCGGTATCGCAACTCCAATCGAGGCGGCAAGGATGCCGGCCGTTGTCCAAGCTTGCTATGTCGAGCGGTCGCGACAAAATCGATATCAATCCTATTGACAGCGGATGAGGGGTCAGCGGACCCCTTTGCAATGGCGGGCTTCGCGACATCGGTTCAAGCCCGACCTTCAGAGCTGGGGGAAGTGGAGGCAAAAACATTTCAAAAACCCAAAGCCGGCATGTCGTTTTGAATCAAGTAGATATGCCAAGCTGGGGGCTAGACCAAAGCCGGAATGTCCTTTGGAATCAACAAGGCAGTCGACGCCCGAACCCATTCTTGAGGCGAATCGCGCCGGAGACTCTTCGGGTTAGCTGGAGGCTACTAAGGTAATCTGATGCAATCTATATATGACAACGTAACTAGCCTATCATACCACCGAACGGAAAAACAAAGGGCCCGATAACGTATCCACACCGCAGGAGATGCGTTTTTGAGGAAACGAACCCGTCAACTTATTGAAAACAAAAGATTGGCTTCGAAACAGGCGACGAAAACCAGCGCCTGGTCGCTATAAAATGACAGCCAATGGACCCTTTTGGGGCCCTCTGTTCGGGTCAAGACAGATCGTACGTAAGCCTGTTTCACCGCTGCGATCGCAGGCGGGGTAAGCCGACGATTCGGAGTGGGGGCTAGTCAGCTTGCCATCAATGATGGAGAGTGACACTTAAGGCCGGCTGGGGCTGAGCATCAGCCTATGGACGGCGCCCTGCTCCACGGCCTGATCGCTGAAGAGCATGGGGAAGCTTTGGCCGGTATACCAGGCCCGGAACTGGTCACGATAGTAAGGGCTCGAAATCTGGCCGGACTCGCCGAGGGTGAGGTTCTGAACCGAGGCGTCGAGATTCGAAAAGTCGACCACCATGCGCATCGACGGGCCCGCGCCTGGCGTGGTCGCCTTGATGGTGGTGGCCGTGCCGGCTTGCGGATACGGCCCTACGTCGAACAGCCTCCCGATCACGGGGACGCGGTCGAGCGGATGGTGGAAGGTCAGCGGAATAGTATCGCCCCAGCGCCAGGAAGCCACGTCGCGGCCCGGCAGACGATACTCGATGCGGGAGAGGCCCTCGTCGAGACTGCTCATGAGGGTGGCGTTGAAGTCAGAGTCGCCGGGCGGGAGCCAGCGCCCGAGCTGCTGATCGATCGCCTTCTGCACGAAGATGGTGCCGAGCGACCAGTTCTCGCGGCCGAGTTCAGGGCCCAGCTTCGGCCGAAGCAGGCGCTCCCGCAGGGCGATCAGCGTATCGTGGCAGATTAACGGCACCGGGGAGTCGGCCGTGGCCTCGCCGTTCCACTCGGTGAGGAGTTGAACGGCTTCCCGGGCGTCATCCCGATCAGGCGGATGCGCCGCGGCTGCGCGAACCAACGCGTCCTTCAGCCAGGCGTCGTCGAGCGGGTGAATATCCATGTCGATCTTCAGCATGTCGCCGACCGTGAAGCAAGCCGTGTTTCCCGGGCCGCCCGCGGCGCACGTCCGGCCGGGCGTGCCCGCTTGCAGCAGATCGAAAATGCGCGCCGTGCGAAACGGCGCCGCCCAGGTGTCGGTGATGAAGTAAGGGTAGCCTCCCGGGACCACGCGGCTATTGGCGGTGGCGATCAGACCGCCAGGCGGATTGAAGGCGTGCGGGAGAGCGGCAAACGGAATGTACCCGATCCAATCGAAGTCGTCGGTGTCGCCGGGTACGGGCACGGAGCCGTCGCCCTGGTGGCGCACGGGCACCCAGGCCGGCGCGTAGTAGCCGATGTTGCCGTCGACATCCGCGTAAGCCATGTTCTGCTCGGGCCCGGTGAAGTGACGGATGGCCTCGGTGAACTCCTGCCAGTTACGGGCTTGGTTTATGGCCAGGAATGGGAACTGGAGGGCGTGAGGCTGCAGGGCGGTCCAGCACAGGGCAAGCGCGCGCCCGCTCTGGTCGGAAATGATCGGCCCGTGACGTGTGACTCGTACGGTGAGGTGATAATCTGGCGCGCCGTGAACCTTGATCACCTCGTCGTGAGTCTCGGCCTCCACCCACTGTCCGTTGTGGAGGTACTGACTCGGGTTCGCGGGATTGAACTTCTCCACGTAAAGGTCCTGCACGTCGGGGCCGGTGTTGGTCATACCCCAGGCAATGCGGTCGTTGTGCCCGATGATCACCGCCGGGCCGCCCGGCAGGCTCACGCCGGAAACGTTCAGGCCGGGCGCCTGCAGATGAACCATGTACCAGACGCTCGGAATGCTGTGGCCGATATGAGGGTCATTAGAGAGCAGCGGCTTGCCGGATTCGGTGTGGGCGCCACTCACCACCCAGTTGTTGCTGCCGAGCGCGAGGCTGGTCTCATCCTCGCGATAATCCTCGGAGAGGAGCGCATCGAGCAATGGATCGAGCCAAGGGGTCGGGGGACGCGCAGGCGGCGCTAGCAACCGGGCCGCATCGGGCGATACAGCGCGCACGGGGCCCGATACCATCTCAGCCACCGGATGCTCGAGCGGCGAGTCTTGCGGGAAGAGATCGGCATAGAGATCAGGGCTTAGCCGGGCGCGAACTTGCTCGCGGACCAGATCGCTGGGCCAGGAGGTGTTTAGCATCTTCCCCATGTTGAGCGCCACCGAAATCGAGTCGGCTTCACGCCAGGGGTGTGGTTGATAGCGCAGCATCGCGAACTCGACGGGGAGGCGGCCGGGATGAGTGGTGATGAAGGCGTTGACGCCGCGGGCGTAAGCCGACAGGAGGCGCCGCAACTCGGCGGGAAGCTGTTGCGCACCCTGCTCGGCGGCGGCGCGGAACCCAAGCTTGCGATTCTCGATGTCACGCTCAAGCGCCCGCTCGCCGAAGATCTCCGCCAGCTCGCCCTGGGCGAGGCGTCGGCTCAGGTCCATCTGCCACAGGCGGTCTTGGGCGGTGACGTAGCCCTGGGCAAAGTAGCAATCGTCGATCGATTGAGCGCGAATGTGGGGCACGCCCCGCGCGTCACGGAGGACTTCGACAGGTGCGGCCAATCCCGGCACCTGCAGGCTGCCATCGAGTTGGGGCAAGCAGGCTCGCACTCGCCACCAGGCCCACAAGGCGCCGGCGGCGAGAATCAAGGCGAGACCCGCCAGCCAGTACGCCGCCGTCCGCGCCAACTTGTGCCGGCGCCTTGCCGGCTGAGTCTCGAGAGTGGCTGCCGTCGCCATGGCCTTCCGTTGATCCGCAGGAGCGGAGGGACGATGGTACTAAAAGCGCCTCGCCCGCCGCAATCCGACCGTTTCTGTTTCCCAATTCGCCGTCCTTTGCATTATGCTGCCTATTCGTGCGACGGAGGTGAGCGGATGTCCAAGCTCGAGCGACGGGATTTTCTAAAGGCAGCGGGAGTGTCGGCCGCAGCGCTCCGTACGCCGGCCCTGGTGGGCGCGGCTTCGGAGGCCGGCAGGCCCTTGCCGCCGCCGGAGGTTCCGGGGGCGACGAAGTTCCCGAAGCTCTGCATCATTACCCCTTATTCGCCTGAGAAGCTGCGGTTCGCCGGTTCCGCCGGTTACGAAGGAGTGGTCGTGACGCCAGGGCCCGCTTTCAACTCCGGTCTCAGCGATAGCGAGATTGACCAGATTCTGGCCACCGCCCGCGATGCCGGCGTGCGCATCGTCAGTATCGAGTGCATGGGCGGCTTTAATCACGTCGCCAGCGATCCGGCCGTGCGGCGGAAGGCTCAGGCTGACTTCGTCCGCTGTATCGAGTTTGCCCACCGGCTGGGATGCAAATTCGTGGGCACCTTGAGCGGTGGCACCCACGGCGCGAAAGTGGACGACATGGCGAAGCTATTTGCGGAGGCGGTCAACGAACAATATCTGCCCGTGTGCGAGAAGCTCGACATGAAGATCGGTTGGGAGAACTATCCGGCGCCCTTTAACTTTGCCACGGTGCCCGCGATCTGGGAGCAGGTCTTTGCCCTGGCTCCAAATCCTCGCTTCGGCCTTGAGTTCGATCCTTCTCACCTCGTCCGCCAGTACATCGACCCGGTGAGTGCCGCCTGGCGTTTTCAGTCGCGCATCCACGCCGTCCACGCCAAAGACACTGAGATTACCCAGCCGGTGCTTCAGAATGTTGGAATCCACGGCGAGGGCTGGTGGCGCTATCGCATACCGGGGCAGGGTCTCGTCGATTGGCCGGCCTTCATCACGGTGCTGTTGCAGGCTGGATTCGCAGGTGGGATTGCGGTGGAGCACGAAGATGAATTCTGGGACAAGCCCCACACGGAGAACGAGGCTGACTTCCCTCAAGAGCGTAAAGACGGCTTCATCCTCGCGCACCGATTCCTGAGTATGTATCTACCCGGCCGGCTGGCCTAAGGATGGCTGACTGGCCCTTCGCGCCCCCCGAACGACGAGACGGGAGTCTGAAGCGCGCCCCATCGGTCGAAGCCTTGGGACCCGGAGCCTGCTTCGACGGGACTACCTCACGCTCACGGGGTCCATGTCAATCACGAAGCTCGCGGGCGCGATGTGCTCGGCCTGACAATAATCGGCCAGGCCGGTCAGGAGATGGTTGAGCTCGGAACGCGAAGCCGCCTTGATAAGAAACTGAATGCGATGACGGCCGTGAAGACGCGCCAGGGGCGCCGGCCCCGGGCCGAGCACGCGAAAGCGGGAGCCGCTGCTCGGGTAGGCCGTGCTTCGAAGCAGGCCGCGAACGGTGCTCAAGCCGGTCTCGCGCGCGACACCCGAATTGTCGATAGCGTCTTTCTGGCCGGTGTCGCCCGCCGGGTCTGCATCGGCCTCGGGATCAGGCAGTGCGTTCTTGAAGTATTGGTCGATCTGCTTGGCCACCTCCACGGCCCGCTCGATCTTCGTGTGCTGCGCCACCACGTGGGCCAGCGCAAAGACAGGCGGATAGCGCATCATGCGGCGGAAGCGCATCTCCTTGGCGAAGAATCTCTCGTAGTTCTGTTCGGCGGCCAGGCGGATGGAGTAGTGTTCCGGATAAAACGTCTGCACCAGGACGCGGCCCGGCGCCTGACCGCGTCCCGACCGGCCTGCCACCTGTGTCAAGAGCTGAAAGGTGCGCTCGGCGGCGCGGAAATCGGCCACTCGGAGACCGTGGTCGGCTGAGACCACGCCCACCAGCGTTACGCCCGGGAAGTCGTGGCCTTTGGCGACCAGCTGGGTGCCGATCAGGATGTCGATCTCGCCGCGGCGGAAGGCTCCGAGCAGGCGTTCGAAGTGCCCGGGGCGGCGGGCCACGTCGCGGTCCAAGCGCTCGACGCGGGCGCTGGGAAACAGTTCGCGAAACTTGTCTTCGATTTTCTCCGTGCCTTCACCCACGTAATGGATAAACTCGCTTGCGCAGGCTGGGCACTGCTTCGGAACCGGAGTGGAGTACCCGCAGTAGTGGCACACGCAGCGGTGCTCCTTGCGGTGATAGGTGAGCGAGATGGAGCAGTTGACGCAGCCGGGGCTCTCACCACAACTTCGGCAGAGCAGGAACAACGAATAGCCGCGGCGGTTGAGCAGGATGATCGTCTGCGCGCGCCGGGCGAGCTGGCTCTCAATCTCTTCCCGCAGGCGGTGCGAGACTGGAATCTTGCTGAACGTTTGGCGGAACTCAGCGCGCATGTCGATAATTTCGACGGTGGCGAGCGGCCGGCCGGCGATGCGCTCCTCGAGCTTGGCGAGCGCATATTTTCCCCGCTCCGCGTTCCAGTAGGACTCGAGCGAGGGCGTGGCCGAACCCAGCAGGCAGAGCGCACCTGCCAGACGGGCCCGGACCACTGCAACGTCGCGCCCGTTGTAGCGCGGCGTCTCGTCCTGCTTGTAGCTCGAGTCGTGCTCCTCGTCGACGATCACCAGGCCGAGATTGACGAGGGGCGCGAAGACCGCCGAACGCGTCCCGAGCACCACGCGAGCTTCACCGCGCGCCGCGCGCCACCAGGCCTGATGACGCTCCCCGCGGGCCAGTCCGCTGTGCAGCACCGCCACCTGGCTCCCGAAGCGCCCTGCAAACAAAGCGCGCACCGCTGGCGTGAGCGCGATTTCGGGCACCAGCATGGCGGCGCTGCGACCCTGCGCCAGGGCGCGCCCGATGAGCTGCAGATAGATCTCCGTCTTGCCGCTGCCCGTGACGCCATGAAGCAAGACGGTGGAAAACTTGCGCGCGTCGAGCCGAGTCGCCAGATCATCGAAGGCCTTTGACTGCGGGACCGTCAGCTTGAAAGGCGCAGCGGCGTGATCCGCGGCCCCGGGCTCAGCCACGAGCCCGGTTGTGATCGCGCCAAGCGCCGATGCTTGCTCCGCGGCGGCGTTCGCCGCCGGCGCGCCATACGGCGACCGGTCCTCGATCGCCACCAAGCCGGCCTCTTCGAGACGTCGAAGATGCTGGATCGATCCTCGCGCCGACTTGAGCAGCGGCCGATGGTCTTGAGTCTTGGCTTTTCCCGCTGCATCAGATCCGATAGGCCCTGCGGAGGTCGCGAGCGCGTCCAGGATGCGCCGGGCTACTGGAGAGAGCCTGGGCAGGCGTTCCGGCAGCGGACCGGCAAGGCGTACGGCCAGGACCGTCCGGCGAGCCTGCTTCTCCTCAACCTGATGGGCCTGCGCGAAACCTTCCCGCTGCGCGCGCTCCACCAGATCCGCTCCAAACCGGCGGCGAGCCGCGTACAGCGCGAGAGCGCGCCGGGCAAGTTCCTGAAGCAAAGTCAGCTCTGGGTTCGGCCCGCTCTCCGCGGCAGCACCCGTCTCCTCGGCCTTACGAAGCTCCTCCATCCGCGCCCGGCCCTGGCCGGTAATCTCCAGCCGCTCCGTGCGACGCGTTTCCTTCAACAAGGGCAGCATGGTGCGGAACACTTCGCCCACCGGGGCCACGTAATACTCGGCGATCCACAGGCCCAGAGTCAGCAGCTCGGGCGAAAACAGCGGCTGTGGATCGATCAGCTCAGCAATGTCGCGCGCCTCCACTCCGGCCGCCATCTGGGTCGCCGGTTCGAGCACGATGCCCTGGGCCCGGCGTTTGCCGAGCGGCACAAAAACGCGCTGCCCGGCTCGCACTTCGAGCCGTTCGGGCACGCGGTAGGTGAGCGGCCTTGGAATGGCCGCCATCACCGCCACGTCCACCAGATTTTCTTTCTTGCGTGTCATCACACAAAGGGCAAAGACATTCTCTCGCAAAGGCGCAAAGACGCAAAGTCCATGAGGCAAACAAACCGCCTCGTTGCAGAACTTGGCGCCTTAGCGCGTTGGCGTGAGACTATGCATTTTTTCAAGCTTCTTGCGCGGTGAGTCCGCTTCCGTTAGCCTGACTGTCTGTTTTGTTCGTTGATCGCTCATGTCTCCTCTAGGCATCAGTCTCGCTCTTGGCACTCTTGCGGGCGTCGCTAACCTGTCCGGTGCCGCCATCGTGGCGGCACGGGCGTGGAGCCGGACCCTCCTCGCCTACTTCATCGCCATCGGTGCCGGATTCATGCTGGCCACGGCGCTCGGCGAAATGGTCCCCGAGAGCCTGCGCCGCTCCCCCACCAGCGCCCCAGCTCTCATCCTGGCCGGGTATTTCATCGTTCATTTCTTCGAACACTCCTGGCCCGCCCACTTTCATTACGGTGAAGAGACGCACCTGGAGCCTTTCCACAACCGCCATGTGGCTTACCTGGCGCTCGGAGGCCTGACGATTCACACCTTCTTCGACGGGGTCGCAATCGCCTCCGGCTTCCTGATCTCAACCTGGTTGGGCGCCGTGATCTTTGGCGCCACCATCGTGCACAACCTGCCAGAGGGGTTTACCATCGCTTCGGTGATGGCGGCGGCGCAGAAGAGCCGGGCGGCGGGCCTGGGGGCGGCGGCCACTCTCGGGATCTCGCGCCTCGCCGGAATCATGGTCATGGTGCTGGCCCGGCGCTGGGTGAATGAGGGTCTGGCGATCTCGGGCGGCGTCACGCTTTACGTGGCCGCTTCGGACCTGATTCCCGAGGTTAACAAGATGCGTGGTATCCGGATCGCGCTGGCCGTGGCGCTGGGCGTGGTGCTGGTGCTGCTGCTGCGCTTGGCGTTTCCGGAGTAGAGCGGTGGTTCGGGCTTAGTGTTTTAGGGTTGAGGCGGAGTAAAGGCACTTAGAACTAACCACTAGCCACTAACACTGCCTTTATGAGCTATTCCCCTCAAGTGCTCGATCATTTCGCGCTTCCCCGCCATGCCGGAGAGCTCTCCCACGCGAGCGCCGTCGCGGAGGCTTCAAACCCCGTTTGCGGGGATGTGATCAAACTCTGGGTTCGCGCCGAACAAGGCAGGATCACGGGGGCCAGCTTCAAGGCCGCGGGTTGCGTGCCCGCTGTAGCCTGCGGATCGTGGCTGGCGGAGTGGATCTCGAGCAGTCGTTCCTTGGAGCAGGCCGGAGCCTTGACGTCCGAGGACGTTGAAGCTGGTCTGGCCGGGCTGCCCGCGGCTTCGAAACACGCGGCCCAGTTGGTGATTGAGGTTTTGCACAAGACGCTCGCGGCCCTCAGCCAAGCCAGCGCAGCGCGTTGATTATCATGTTCACTTCGAATCCAGCCTACAGCACCGTCTGTTAACCGATTTCTCCAGAGCCTGATGGGCCAACTAGCCCAAACACCCAATCGGCGCCACTTGATTCTGAATAGTTACTGCAGTATTAATGGTCATGCGCGTAACAGGCCGGTAGCTGCGAAGGACGCTTCAGGAGGCCGCGCGAGCCATGATCGCTCTGGGCAGGATCGTCGAGAGTTTGGCCCTTCCGGTGGCTGGGGTACTGCTCGCCCTGATCGCCGGACTGATTGCGTTCGCATTGATCCGGCGCATCACGCGGCGCCGGCACTCTCGCGTTCTCGATGAACTCGCCACGGTGTGTGCGCCGCTGGTCGAAGCTCAGGTGGCGGGACCTGCGAACCAGGACGCCGACAGCGATCTCCAGGCGATTTCGGGGGCCTGGAAGGTGTGTGAGGACCTGGGTCTCGTGAAAGTGTGGCAGCGCCGGCTGGCGGACCAGTACTCAAGATCGCTATTCAAAAGGCTCTTCAGCCGCGGATATAGCCTCGTGGAGCGCACGCACCTCTTCAGTTTCGTCTTGCGGGCGGAGGCGGCCGAGAACCTCGGCATCATTCGGCATCAACCGAGTTGGCCGCTCCTGGCGGAAGCGCTGCATGATTCCCATCTGACGGTGGCCTCGACGGCGGCTCGCGCGCTCGCCGCGATCCAGAAGCCGGACAGCTTTCCCGCGTTGGCGGAGCGGCTTCAGGCCGCCGCCCTGAATCCAGCGGCCGAGATGTCCGCTCGCACTTTAGTAATGGCGCTCGCGAGCTTTCCGTCCCTCACCTCCGTGGGCCTGAAACACTTACTGGTCCATCCTCACGGCCGGGCGCGCTTTCTCGCCGCGGACGTGATCGCCGTCATGCTCCGGCAGGAGGCCAAGCGCGCCGGCGCCGCAGCCGGCCCGGAGTCAAGCAGCAACTTTCCGCCCGAGGTCGCCGAAATTGTTCTTACACGCTTGGTGGTGGACGAAAACGCGGACGTCAGGGCGCGCGCGGCGGACGTAGCCGGGTACCTCCAGCACCCACGGGCTATGTCGGCAATCCTGGCCCTTCTGACAGATGCCGAGTGGTTCGTCCGGCTGCACGCTGTGCGCGCGATAGCCTATCAGAAGCTCATGCCTCTGGCCGCAGTCCGGGACCGCCTCACGGACCCGAACTGGCGAGTGCGTGAAGCCTCGGCCCAGACGTTGAGCGCGCGCGGCGGCCTCGGAGTTGAATATCTGCTCGATCCTTTTGTGAACACCGCCGACCGCTACAGCCAGGAACAGGTCGCCGAACAGATTGTCCGGGCCGGGCTGCTTCCCTCCTTGGTTGCCAGCTTCGGGATTACGGGGCGCGAGAGAGAAACCAGGTTCATCGAAGGAATCATCCGCCTGGGAAAGGGAGACGCGCTGCTTCCGGTCTTGCGAAGCGCGCTGCCCTTAGCGAAGCGGAAGATGCTGTTGAAGAGCCTTTCGAGCCATCCCGATCCCACGGTTCATTCTTTTGCCCAGACGCAAGCTTGCGTGGACTGCTGAAGAATTGACACTCGAAAGGAGAGCCTTTCGGCAAGCGAGGAGGAGCGTCAGTCTTGCGGGCCTTCGCGTCGGACGTCATGGCTGTTTTCGATATCCTGCTGGCCATCTATTTCATAGCCGGCAATGGTACCTACACCTTCCTCATGCTCCTGTCGCTCACGTCGGTTTGGCTCCATCGGCGGCGTCACAGCTACGAAGGCCTTCAACAGTTGCGGGAATCACCGGTAACTCCGCCGGCCACCATCGTCATGCCGGCCTGGAATGAGCAAGAGGTGATCGTGGAGTCAGTGCGTTCGGTCCTGCGCACCGATTACCCCGGACTCGAGATTGTGGTGATCGATGACGGCTCGTCCGACGAAACGCTGGCCCGGCTTGTGGCGGCGTTCAAGTTGGCTCCCGTGTCTCTCATCTCCCGGCCGCGCCTGCCGACCCGCCCGGTTCTCGGACTCCATGCGAGTGCGGAGTTTCCAAACCTGCTCGTCATCTCCAAGGAGAAAGGCGGTAAGGCCGATGCTCTCAACGCGGGCCTGAACATGTGCCGCACTCCGTACTTTTGCACCCTCGACGCCGATTGCATCCTGGATCGTGATGCTCTCCTCCGGTTGATGCGTCCCGTGATTCGTTCGCGGATCAACCTCGTGGCCAGCGGCGGCGTTGTGCGCGTCCTGAACGGATGCACGGTCGTGGACGGCCAGGTCACAAAGGTGGGCCTGCCCCGTACCAGCCTGGAGCGCTTCCAGGTGGTGGAGTACCTGCGCAGCTTTCTGTTTGGACGCACCGGCTGGAATCTGATGGGCGCCACCGTGATCGTGTCTGGCGCTTTCGCCGTCTTTCATCGCGAGACGGTGATCGAGGCCGGCGGGTTCAGTCTCGATACGGTCACGGAGGACATGGAATTGGTGGTGCGGCTGCGCCGTTGGGCGGCTGCCCACCACCGCGCCATCAACATCTCGTTCACCTCGGACCCGGCTTGCTGGGCGGAATGTCCGCAGACCCTCCGCATGCTAGCCCGCCAGCGGCGTCGCTGGCAACTCGGCCTTTGCCAGACGCTTTGGAAGAACTCCCCCATGATCTTTAACCCCGCCTTCGGCGCCACCGGTCTCTTCAGCCTGCCTTTTCATGCCGGCGTGGAGGGTCTCGGCGCGCTGGTCGAAGTGGCAGGCTATCTCATCATCCCGCTCGAAGCGTATTTGGACCCCTCGCTGCTCCGGTTTCTGCTTCCTTTTCTGCTGCTCAGTCTTGCTTACGCAGGATTCCTTTCCGTCGCTGCGGTCGTGATGGAGGAGGTGACGTACCACCGCTATTCCAGCCTTCGTCATCTAGCGATCCTCCTGCTCTATGGGCTGCTCGAAAACTTCGGCTACCGGCAGCTCGTGCTCTGGTTCAGGCTTCAAGGCATCTTTCGCTTCCTGGCCGGCTTTGGCCGGTGGGAAAAGGTGATCCACGTTGCGGCCCGGGAACAATCGGCACACTGACCGCGGGAAACGCACATGACGACTCGGGGGCGCATGTTAACCCAGCGGGCGGCTTCGAGGTCTCTTGCCCGCGCGGTCCTGGCCCTGCTTCTCAGCGGGATCGCGTCAGGCAGTCCGGCGCTGGGCCAGACAGCGCCTTCGTCGTCCGCGGTCGGACGGCCGCCCGATTCGGCGCCACGCGAACGCATCGCACATTATCAGGAGATCCTCAAGGCTCATCCCGGGGACACGGACGCGCTTGAGGCTCTCGCCCGCGCCGAGGCCGAGTTGAAGGATTTCCCGGCTGCCATCTCCGCGTACCGCCAGGTTGTGGCGGCCAACCCTGCCGATCGTGACGCCCAGGTCCAACTGGCGCGGCTTTTCGGCTGGAACCATCAGTACGAAGAATCGATCCGCGCCTTTCGAGTAGTGCTCGACCATGCCCCGGACGATCGGGAAGCGCTGGAGGGCCTGGCAAGCGTTCAGGTCTGGGCGGGGAAGCTGGCCGAGGCCGCGGCCACCTATGGCCGGCTCGCAACGGAGCACCCCGACGACGCCGATTACATCTTTCAGGCCGCGCGCCTCGAGGCCGAGACCGGCCAGTACCCGTCGGCTCGCGATCGTCTGGCGTCGCTGTTGGCTGTGGAGCCCAGCAACCTCGAGGCCCGCCTCGTGCTGGCTCAGATCGAGGTCAAGCAGGGCCAGTACACAAGCGCACTGCGGCAGTTCGAGCACGTCCTCGGACAGCGCCCCGGTGACCCGGCTGCGTTGATGGGCGCCGCGCAAACGCGTTACTACACCGGCGACGTAGCGGGCGCCTTTGCCGCAGCGAGCGCCCTGTCAACAAAGAGCCCCGGAACTTCGACGCCCTCTTTCTCCTCGCCAGCATCGAGCGCGCGCGGGGGCACCGCTCTGAGGCCCGCGCCCTGCTGAATCGCGCCGATCAGATATCGCCTCACACTCCTGAAGTGGCCCAGCTTCGCGAGAAGCTGTGGAATGAGTCTCCGACCGTACTCCATCTGACGTCAGGCCACTCGCGCGCGGATCAGGCCCGCTCACCGAGGACTTGCGCTCTTGGGTTTTCGGCTCACAACTCGATTTCAGTGTGCTGCCTCACACCAACTCGATCATCTCCTTCGACGCTCTCCCCACCCAGACCCCTTCGGCCGCAACCGTGCCTTCGGTGTTCCTTTATCGTCAGACGACCCGCCTGGGTTCCTGGTTGACGCTGCGGGGAGGCGTGGGGCTCCAGCGTTTCGGGCCCGGCGTGCCGGTGGATGATCTGCCGAATAGCGCCGGACCGCAGCCGAGCGCCACCGTCGCACCGATCGGATTTTTCGGGGGCTCCTTGACTCCCGACCAGCATTTCAGCTTCGACCTCACCTGGAGCCGCTCGGGCATCCCGTATACACCGCTCTCTGTGCGACTCGGTGTCATCTCCTCCCGCATCGAAGGCGGGTTCAACGTCACCTTCGATCCCCGTACCGACTTTCACGTGACCTATTTCCGGGAACACTTGACGACCGAACCCTACGAGCAGCTCACGGGCGCGACCACCGGTTCCGGCCAGCCGGCAACCGTCGAGGCCATCGATCAGCAGCGGGGGAGTGGCGGCGCCGCCATCCTCAATCGGCGGGTTATCGAGCGGGAACGCCTGAACTTTGACGCCGGAGTTTCGGCGCTGATTTTCGGCTACGACGGCCCCCGACGCGGCGTATACCTGGGGTTCTTTACCCCCAGCTTTTACCAGCGTGAGCTGGTCAACGGTCGGTTGACCGGGCAGTTTTCGAAGAGGCTCGGGTATGACTTGTCTGCGGGCGTGGGCGTGCAGCAGGTAGACCAAGGCCAGCCCTTCCAGCGCGCCTTGATCGTGAGCCCTGCCCTCACCCTCAAAGCCACGCCGTACCTTTCGGCCACCCTCGGCTACTCCTACTACGATTCCGCCCAGGGCCTCGGCATCGTCAGCGGCAATGGCGTGAAGTTGGTGATCGATTGGCGATTTTGAAGATTAGTTGATTCGCGCCTCAGTCTCCATCGCCTGCCGGGAAGACCGCGTGGCGGGGCGGCGGCATGGGCGCGTCGCCCTTACGTTCGCGCCACAGAATCCGATTCAGGCTGGCCGTATCGACCGCGTCGGCGTGTGAGAAGTCCATGCGGGCGGATGCCTTCGCGCCCGGCGCATCGAGCGGGTTCGTCTGATAGAGCAGACCGTTCTTCAGGTTGCGATCATCGGCCGTGAAGGGCGTCTGGTTTGCCGGCCCGCTGAAGAATTCCGTCATGGGCGTGGCCCAGGCGTCGTTGTTGTTCATGGGTGGCAGGCCGAGCAGCTCTTCCATGGTGCGGATGAGGTTGACCGTGGTGAAAAAGCCATGATCGACGAACGGCCGTTCCGCGGAGCCTGGCGAATACTTGCTGATTACGAGCGCCGGACTGCGGTGCGCGTCCACATGATCAGGCCCGTCCTGGGCGTCGTCCTCCAGAATGAACACAGCGGTGTCATCCCAGTAGGGGCTGTGGGAGATAGCCTCCACCACTCGGCCTACAGCCAGATCGTTGTCGGCCACGGAGGCCTCGGGCTTCGGGCCGCCGGGCCGCGTCCCCACCGTGTGATCGTTGGGCAGGCGCAGCAGAATGAACTGAGGCATCTCGTCGGACTTTCGCCCTTCCCGGCGGGCCTGCACAAAGGTCACGAGCTCGTTCAGAAACTCGTCGACGCGAAGCTGGTCCGGGTAGTAGAGGTTGAAGTCCGGGAAGTGTGGATCGAAATGGCCCACCAGCTCGGGCTTGGTGGGCACATCCCGGGCGATGATCGGAATCTGCCAGGGCCAGGGGCTGGGTGAGCCGTGGGGCTGGCCAACGTTGCTGGGTAAGGGATCACCCTGACGCAGGAAAGTCTTGGCGCAAACCTCGCCCGGCGGACGCGGCGTCCCGAAGAGCGGGGATTGCTGCTCTTCGAAGTCGTTGCACCAGTCGGTGGAGACAAATTCTCCATAGTGCCGGTAAGTGAGTCCCGCCCGCGCCACGTTACCCCACAGGTAACCGGTACCGGGCTCGTCCACGTCGGGAATGCCCTGCTCCAGCGGGTAGCCCTGCGACACCTCGCCCTCGTAGTCGTATAACCGCTCGCCGCCGCGATAGGCGATCTCCCAGGTTTTTTCCGTATAGTCGCTGGCGATGGCCGCGGTCGACCACACGTGCCCGTTGCCGGAGACCTCGCCACTGACGTAGAAGTTGTCCAGAATGCCGAATTGCCGGGCTAGCTTATGCTGGTTGGGCGTGATATCCTCGCCGAACATCACCAGCGAGGGATCCCCATTCGCCTCCTTAAGGTCGCCGAAAACCTGGTCGTAGCTGCGATTCTCCTTGATGATGTAGATCGCGTGCCGGATGGGGCTCGAGCCGGAGGCAAATCGCATCGGCTCGGGCTCCTGTTGCATACGATTACCCTCGACCGCCAGGCTCGTGAGCTGGGCGAGCTCGTTCTGCGCTTTCGGGAGATTGATGCGAGCCACCGAGCCGTGAATGAGCGCCGCGATGTAAGGATGGACCGGGTGCGTGCTGTGCTGTCCGGGAAAGGGCGGCAGGATAGCGGAGTTCGGCCCGGTGCCCTGGCCCTTTCCGGTGATCACGAACAGATAATCGCCTTGGGCCGCGAGGGCCGTCGGATACCACTCGCTCGGAATGAAACCCAGCGCCGCCAGCGGGCCCGCGGCCGCCGTAGCGCCGGTGCCGGCGCCACCCGTGTCAAGAACGGCCACAGCGTCGGCTGAGGCGTCCGCCACGTAGAGGCGATCGCCGGCGGCATTCAGGGCGAGCGCGTTGGGGAAGGTTCCGTGGTACTTTTCACCGGGAAGTTCGGTGGAGAGTAGAGCCGTGAGCTGACCCGACGCCGTGTCCACCACGGCCACCCTGTCCGCGTTGGCCAGCGCCACGTACAGCCGCTTCTCGTCCGGACTCAGCAGCAGAGCCGTGGGATGCGAACCAGGGCCAGTGGGCGAACCGGGCGGCAGCAATGCGATCTTTCGGGCCACCTTACCCCCTTCGAGATCGAGCTCGTCGACCTCCGAGGCGTTCCACAGGCTCACCCAGGCCCGCTTGCTATCGCGCGTGGCCACCACCGCGTAGGGGTAGGAGGCCGGCACATCGTCATGGGTGCTGAGGTCGAAGCGGTGGATGGTGTCGCCGCTGGCGGCGTCGATCAGCAGGGCGTCGTCAGAAAGGTTGTCAGCCACCAGCAACTCCTCATGTCCCGCCTGTCCCACCACCGCCAAGCCGGCCGGATACGGAATGGCTTTGCCGGGCGGGAGCAGGTGCGAGACCTTCGTTCTCTGATTCGTGCCGAGAGGCTGCAGCGGAATCTTGATGAAGCGGTCCGCCATCACGCGCCCGCCGTCGAAGCGGTAGACGGCAATGCCATTCCCCGTGTCGCCCGGCTGGGTGCCGTTGAAGTCGGTGAGAGAGGCCATGGAGGCGTAGAGAGAGCGGCCATCCGGGCTGAAACCAAGGCCCAGAAAGTAGCTCTGATGTCCATGCCTGCCCAAGCGCGAGTCCGGGTAGTCGGTGAGCTGGTTCGTCTGCAAGTCGAGCACGGCGATCGACTGGCTGTGCCCGGATTCCTGGGTCCCATAACCGTTATTGAGGATGGCCAGGTAGCGGCCGTCCGGACTCAAGACCGCCGCCGTGGGAAGGCTGTTGGTGCGCTGCGGCTCGCCGGGCACTGGCGTCAGCAGGAGCTTGCTGCTCGATAGCGGTACTTGCTGCAAGGCCGACTTTTCCTGGGCAAACAGGCTGTTGACGCGGGAGGGCCACGATCCACTCCAGGCCGCGTACGCTCCTGCCAGCACAGCCACGCCAGCCAAACCTTGAGACCACTCGATCCGCCCTGGCCTTCTCATCGTGTGTTCCTCCAAAGGCGAATCCTAACATCGGCGAGAAAGGCGAGCAACCTTCGCCACATGACAGAAAGATGACCGACCCGCGGGTGGAGCAAGTCACCCGCTGCAACCTCCACCACCCGGGGTCGTGGGCGGGGCGAGAAGCGCGGACTCTATGGCACTCTGACGTTCACGTTGCTCGAAACGGTGTGGCTGGGCGTTACCACCTTGACCTTGCCAGTTGTCGCGCCAATGAGCGGCAGACCCTCGCGGCACTGGACCATTCGAACATTGTGAAGCGCATCGACCGCGGCAGCAGCGCGATCAAAAACGCGAGGCGAAAGAAAACATCGCAAAAGCACTGGAGTTATCTAAAAAGAGTCCGGATGTTTCCAGTCAGATCTCCTTAGCACTGAATCACGGCTATGTTCTGGTAGCAATGAAACATGTCTCCGCCGCCGAAAACGCTGACCAGCAGGTACTCCGTCAGACTGAGAAACTCGGGCTTGTCCGATTGCATCTCGAAGCCTCTCTCGCCCTGGGCGAGGTTCTGATGCAAGAGAGAAACCGTGAGATGGGTCGCAAACAGCTCGAGGAAACGGAAAGAACCTCGCGTTCAAAAGGCTTCGAGCTTATCGCACGGGAGGCAAGTGCTGCACGACAAGCAGCCGTCCGTTAGGCTCTGATGAGCGCTCAAGTGACGTGTTTCCGACTCGGAAGCGTTAGTTACGCAGCGTCTCCACGCCCGACTGCGCGAAATCCTCGAAAGTTGAAGAACCCATTGCACTTCCTCGATCCAACCTGGACCATCGGGCCTCGTGGTGCCCAAAACGGCCTTACTTTTGACCCAAGACCAGATATCATCCTTGTTTTCATCAACATGCGGCATGATTACGAATAAGCATCTTGTTTTCTGAAGCTTACGCGAAGCTTAGGGAGCTGTCGCGGTCGGTAACATACCTATTTATCAATAAGATGCTGGGTTTATGCCACCAAGTCATTTAT
>DATDGR010000243.1:0-11597 GCA_036521995.1 Terriglobia bacterium
GGGGGCCCGCTGTCAACGACCATTTCGCGGTGGAAGGGCCAGCACGGCACTCGGTAGCCAGCGGCGAGAAGGGGAATTCGCGGAGCGATGGGTTCATCGGCAAAGTGAGTTACTGCCGACCCAAAACAACCCCTTCCCGGCGGAGCAACTCTGCTGTAAAATTGATAATTGCGCTGAAGTATAGCCACGGCTCGGGCAGCGAAGCGCGCCCCGGGATGTTTGTCCATGTTTGATGCTCTGCAGGAGAAACTCGAGAAGACGTTCAAGAGCTTGAGGGTGCAGGGAGTGCTCACCGAGCAGTCGGTGGACGAAAGCCTGCGCGAAGTGCGCTTGGCACTGCTCGAAGCCGACGTTAACTATCAGGTTGTAAAGGACTTGCTGGATCGCGTGCGCGTCCGGGCACTCGGCGAAGAGGTCAAGCAAAGCCTGACCTCCTCCCAGGAAGTGGTTCGCATCGTCCGCGACGAGCTGGTTGATCTGCTCGGCGGCAAGGAAGTGGCGCTGACCTTCTCGCGGGAGTACCCGACGGTTTTCCTTATCGTGGGGCTGCAGGGCTCAGGCAAGACCACCACCGCCGGCAAGCTGGCACGCTGGCTGGCGCAGCGGAAGCGCCGGCCGATGCTGGTCTCTACCGACGTTTATCGCCCGGCCGCCCGAGAGCAACTGGCCATCATCGCCAAAGCGATCGAGGTGTCCTGTTTTCCGGGCGAGGGCATCAGTTCTCCACTTGAGCTGGCGCTGGCGGCGCGGAAGGACGCCGCCGACCGCGGCCACGACATTCTGATCGTCGATACGGCCGGCCGCCTGCACATCGACGAGCAGTTGATGCAGGAGGTGGCCGACCTGCGCACCCGCCTGCGCCCCAGCGAGGTGCTGCTGGTGGCGGATGCCATGATCGGGCAGGACGCGGTCCGCAGCGCGCAGGAGTTTCACGAGCGCCTGGGAACGTCCGGAGTGATCCTGACCAAGCTCGATGGTGACGCCCGCGGCGGCGCCGCACTCTCCATCCATGCTGTAACCGGGCAGCCCATCAAGTTCGTCGGCGTAGGCGAAAAGTACGATGCCCTGGAGGTCTTCCACCCGGACCGCATTGTCTCACGCATTCTCGGCATGGGCGACGTGCTGTCGCTGATCGAGAAGGCCGAGCAAAAGCTGGATCGGGATAAGGCGCTGGAGGTCCATCGCAAGCTGCAGACGGACTCGTTCAGCCTCGAAGACTTCCGCGACCAGCTTGGCGAGATGAAGAAGATGGGCTCGGTGGAGGAGATGATCGGGATGCTGCCCAAGGTGGGCATTTTCAAGGACGCCTCCAAGGCCCGGATCGACGAGAAGGAGTTCGTGTACATGGAGGCGATCATCAACTCCATGACGCCCCGCGAGCGCCGCAATCACGAAATTATTAACGGCAAGCGTCGGCGCCGGATCGCCAGGGGCAGTGGCACCAGCGTCCAGCAAGTGAATCAGCTTCTGAAGCAATACGTGCAAACCAGCCGGATGATGAAAACGATGAGCAAGAGCTTCTTTGGGAAGCAACTCAGCAAGCTAAAGCTGCCGGCCGGGGTTGCGAGCGAAAGTTAGGTCTGATCGGGGTGGTGAAGGGAAAAGTCGATCAAAATTCTTGTCAGGCTTTCGAGTCTGGCGCGAGGGAGGTTGCTTGCTAAGAATACGGCTGGCCCGAACCGGGGCCAAGAAGAAACCCAGCTACAGAGTCGTGGTGATTGACCGCGAGCGGGCCCGCGACGGGCGCTTTGTGGAGATCCTCGGCCACTATAATCCGCGGGACAATCCTCCGGCGCTTGTTTTGAACCGGGAACGCGCCTCCTATTGGATCGGGCGCGGAGCCCAGCCTTCGGAGACGGTTGCAAGCTTACTGAAGAAAGCTCCCGAGGCGAAAGTGGAAGCGGGAACGGCGGCTTAATCGTGGAGAGGAGCAAGAGGGGGTCCTTGAATCCCGCTGAGTCGCACCGGCTGGTGCAGCCGGTTCCGGGCGGCTCGGCTTGGGAGGGCCAAAATGAAGGAGCTGGTCGAAGCCATTGCAAAGGCTCTTGTTGATAAACCTGACGAAGTCAGGGTCCAGACGGTTGAAGGTGAGCAGGTGACGGTTCTTGAGCTTCGCGTGGATCCTTCTGACGTAGGGAAGGTGATTGGAAAACAGGGGCGCACGGCCCGTTCCATCCGCACCATCCTGGGAGCGGCGGGCATGAAGCTGAAGAAGCGCTTCACTCTTGAGATCCTCGAATAGGAACCTCTCTCCGCGTCTGGCCTGGGCTTGACACGGGTTGGGGCCGGCCCGAAAACTGGAGGACGGCCTTGGACGAACAGACGGGCCACGAAGCCTGGGTGGCGGTTGCGCGCATCCGTCGGCCTCGGGGAAGAAAGGGTGAGGTGGTGGCCGAGGCCCTCACTGACTTTCCCGAGCGTTTCGCCACACTCCAGCGCGGCTTTATCGAGAGCGCCGGTTCAGATCCCGAGCCGGTGGAGATCGCCGAAGCATGGTGGCACCAGGAACAACTGATCCTGCGCTTCGCCGGTGTGGACTCGATCAGTCAGGCCGAAGAACTGCGAGACCGGCTGCTGCTGGTTCCTCGAGGCGAGCGGCTGACCTTGAGCGATCATCGCTACTACGTCACCGATCTCATCGGCTGTGAGGTCCTAAGCCGCGACGGCGGCCAGGCCATCGGGAAAGTCACCGGAGTTGAGAGGACGGGTGGAGTGGATCTCCTCCAGGTGGAGCGGACCGGCCCTAAGGGCGATCCGTCTCGAACGCTTCTGATTCCGTTCGCGCAAGAGATTTGTCCCGAGATCGATGTGCGCTCTCTGCGGATTGTGATCGACCCGCCGCAGGGCCTGCTCGAGCTGAACGACGAGAGCCCGAGGAGCTTTGAGGCGTGACCTTTGACGTTATCACGATCTTCCCGGGCTTCTTTTCGAGTATATTCGAGCACGGCCTGCTGAAGCGTGCGCTGGCCGGCGGCCAGGTTTGCATTCGGATTCACGATCTGCGCGACTTCACCGGCGACCGGCATCGGACGGTGGACGACCGGCCCTTCGGTGGCGGACCGGGCATGGTCTTGAAGCCGGAACCGCTGTTTCGGGCCGTCGAAGCGCTGCAACGGGACGGGGGACCTGAGAGGCCGCTCCCGCGCTTCCCGGTGATCCTGCTCTCGCCGCAAGGGAGTCTTTTCAGGCAGCAAGTCGCCGAAGAACTGGCGCAAGAGCCTCTGGTGGTGCTGATTTGCGGCCGCTACGAGGGGGTGGATGAGCGGGTTGCGACTGGGCTCGCCACCGATGAGATCTCGATCGGTGATTACGTGCTGGCGGGCGGTGAACTGGCGGCCGCCGTGGTGATGGAGTCAGTCGCGCGCCTGCTGCCGGGAGTGCTCGGCAACGAGGAATCACCGAAACAAGACTCTTTTTCCGCGGGCGCGGAGCAGGTGAGCGATCTTTCGGCTGAGCGCCACCCCGGTCAACGGGGCCAACCGGGATTATTGGACTGTCCGCACTACACGCGCCCACCGGAATTTCGCGGTCTGCGGGTGCCGGAGATACTGCTTTCCGGCGATCACGAGCAGATTCGCCGCTGGCGGCGGAGGGAGGCACTGGCCAGGACCTGGTGCCGGCGCCCGGAGTTGTTGGACAAGGCGGCGCTTGACGCCGAAGATCTCGTGCTGCTGGAAGAGATCAAGAGGGATCCTGCGCTCGCGAGCCGCGAAGGCTAGCCGAAGAGTGATAGTGGCTGGCGATCGGCCGCGCCGAGGCGTTGGTATTTTTGTTCTTGAGGAGTGCGAATATGACGGCATTAGAGAAGATCGAGCAGGAGCAGATGCGGAGCGATCGTCCGAAGTTCCGGTCCGGCGACACGGTGCGCGTGCATGTGAAGATCAAGGAAGGCGACAAGGAACGGATTCAGGTGTTCGAGGGCGTCGTGCTGGGCCAGCGGCGCGCCCAAAACCACTCCACCTTCACGGTTCGCAAGGTCTCATTTGGTCAGGGCGTAGAGCGCATCTTCCCTCTGCATTCGCCGGTGATTGAGAAGATCGAGGTGATGCGATCCGGCCGGGTTCGGCGCGCCAAGCTCTACTACCTCCGCAAACTCAAGGGTAAGGCAGCACGTCTGCGCGAGGTGCGGACGGAGCAGGGAGCCGCGGCATCCTAGGATTTAGGCTCACTGTGGCTCAATAGACAAAAGAGAAGACATCCACCGCAGGTTCGCGCAGCACGCCGAGCCCGTTTTTCTTCTGTGTTGGCGCTGCGATCCGTGGTGAGTCGTTTCTTGGCGTTGATCCCGCTTGCAGCCGGCAGTTGTTTTGGGCGAGACTAGCGCTGGTATGGCCGCCTCGGAAAGTAGCTCCCTCCAAGCTAGCCGGCGTTTTCGCTGCACCTGGCGCTTCGAGAGGGCTCTCAAGTCGCAGGGCTACGAGGTGGTGGCAGGCTGCGACGAGGCGGGCCGCGGCGCTCTGCTGGGCCCTGTGTACGCGGCCGCCGTCATTCTGGATTGCGCTCATCCCATTCGCGGGCTTGATGATTCCAAGAAGCTCACGCCCGGCGAACGCGAAGAATTTGCGGTGGCCATTCGCGCCCGGGCCCGCGCCTTCGCTGTGATCGCGATCTCCGCGGCCGACGTCGACGCGCTCAATGTTTACCAGGCCTCCCGCCGCGCCATGATCCAGGCGCTCCGGGCGCTCAAGCCCACGCCCCACTTCGTTCTCACCGACGCCATGCGCCTCGCAGGCTGGGGCGATCCCGTGGAGTTTTCCACCCCTTATCGGGCCATCGTTCATGGAGACGCTCGATCGGTCTCCATCGCCGCGGCCTCGATCCTCGCCAAGACCGCCAGGGATGCGCATCTGGTCGAGCTCGATCGGCTCTACCCGCAATATCAATTGGCCCGCAACAAGGGCTATGGCACGCCCGAGCATCTCCAGGGTCTCGCTCAGCACGGACCCTGCCCGGAGCACCGCCGGACGTTTGAGCCTGTCAAAGGTCACTTCTTGCCCTTGTTTCCCGGTTCGATGGACTCATTCGTGGTGGCGTAACAATGACCGGACGCTGAAAAGAGGTGGTTTGGGTGTCATCCTGAGCGAAGCGAAGGATCTGCTTCCTTGTTCTTGAAAGCAGAAGCAGATGCTCGCTTTGCTCAGCATGACAGCGTGGCATTCTTCAGCGTCCTGCTAAACTAAGACCGCTTCCTTCTTGCGGCTGACCGGAGCTCGCCAACCCATGTCTTTACTCCTCGTCAAAGGCGGTCGTCTCATCTCGCCGGCGGACGGGCTCGACGGGCGCCTCGATGTGCTGGTGGAGAACGGAGTGATCCGTCAGATCGCACCCGACCTCGCGCTGCGCGCTGACGAGGTTATCGAGGCTCGCGGACGGGTGGTGGCGCCGGGTTTCATCGATCTTCACGTTCACTTGCGCGAGCCGGGCGGAGAAGTTTCCGAAACCCTGGAAACGGGCCTTTCCGCGGCCGTGGCCGGCGGCTTCACGGCCGTCTGTCCCATGCCCAACACCTCGCCGGTGAACGACCGGGCGGAATCGACCCGCGCCCTCATCGAGCGCGCCCATCAACTGCGTCTGGCTCGAGTTTTCCCGATTGCCGCCGTTTCGGAGCGCAGCGAGGGCGAAAGGCTGACGGACTTTGCCGCCATCGTGTCGGCGGGCGCGGCCGCCTTTTCGGACGACGGCCGTCCGGTCAGGACAGCCGCCCTCATGCGGAGGGCGATGGAGGAGGCGCGCCGGCTGGGCGTGCCGGTGATCGACCATTGCGAGGACCCGAGTCTCAGCTCCGGCGGGGTCATGAATGAGGGTCCGGTGGCGGAAAAGCTTGGAGTCCGAGGCGCGCCGTGCATCTCGGAGGAAGTGTGCCTGGCGCGCGATCTTGTCCTGGCCGAGGCCACCGGGGCGCACCTGCACGTGGCCCACCTCTCCACGGCGGGCTCCGTCGAATTGGTCCGCGCGGCCCGCCGGCGGGGCGTTCGCGTAACGGCGGAGGCCACGCCACACCACTTTGTGCTGACGGACGAGGCGGTGCTCGAACACGGCACCGCCGCCAAGATGAATCCGCCCTTGCGCAGCGCGCGCGACCGCGATGCCGTGCTCCACGGACTTGCGGACGGCACCCTCGACGCCATCGCCACAGATCACGCGCCGCACGGGCCCGCGCTCAAGGCCAAGCCGCTTCCCGAGGCCCCCTTCGGGGTGATCGGGCTCGAAACGGCTCTGGGCCTGGCGCTCACTCATCTGGTTCACTCCGGCCTAATCTCGCTCGCACAACTGGTCAGCTTGTTGTCTGCGAACCCGGCACATATCATCGGTCGTCCGCTCGGTCGCCTGGCAGCAGGCGCCGCCGCTGATCTCACCATCCTTGATCTTGATCTCGAGTGGACCTACCGTGTAAGCCGAAGCCGCTCCAGGAGCCGGAACTCCCCTTTCGACGCCTGTAAGCTCAAGGGCGCGGTGGATGCCACCATTGTGGCCGGCAAAGTGGTTTATCGCCGGGGCGACGCCTGAGCAGCGGCAGACCCTCGATCGTACCTGGTGAGAAGAGCGCTGCCCGCCTCATCCGCTTGACATCGCAACCGCCTTGACGTATCCTCATGCGTTACTAACTCTGTGGTTTTTGACGAAATTGGCTGAGGGTATCGGGGTATGCTACAAGAGGACCACAAAACCATGACCAAGGCCTGCCGCTCGGCCGTCTCCGAAAGAGACACTCGGGCTCGCCCCGGCGGTCGCGTCCGAAGCTGTGGGAGCGACGTTGCGAGATGGTTCTGGTCTTCCTCCCTCAGGTCCCCCCCTGGGGGGTACGATATATCCTGTTCGAACCCATACTTTGTAACTTGCTCTTATACTGCACTTAACTGGAGAATCGAGCGATGGTCTGTCAACATAATTTTCAAACGGACCCACGGCGGTAACAGGCAGATTAAAAAACACATGACACCCATGGACAGGCCAAGAAATAAGAAGAAAACGAACCCCGAACAAACCCCAAGTAAAGGCTCCAGCGGCGAAGCCAATTCGCTAAGTCATTTAGAATCAGTGGACGGTTGGGAGAGTGAAAAACCGAAGCCTAAAACGAACCTAGAACGAACCCAAAACGAACCCAGGAACAGACGGAGATGGGCCAAACCGCGCAACCCCCGAGAAATCAATCAGAAAGACACAAAGGGCAAGAGGTACCCAACCAAGCGCTTCGATTTGGACCCTCTGCTGCCCGAATCCGAGTCACGGCGAGGCCGATAGTTTGATTCGACTGCCTGGCTTGAGGGCGGGCACGCCGGCACCGCAGAGCGGGCACTGGGCCGGGTCGTAGTTCTGGACGGTCAGCGTAAGGAGCGCGGCCCTTGGCAGGCTCAGATCGGCCGCTCCGCCGCTTCGATCCACCAGAGAGCCGGCTGCCACCACCTTGCCTCCGGCTTGTTCCACGGCGGTCACGGTCTCGCGGGTGGAGCCGCCGGTGGTGATCACGTCTTCGACCACCAAGACCGGCTCCTCCGGAGAGAAAGAGAAACCCCGGCGGAGCACCATGCGGCTGTCCTGGCGCTCAGTGAAGAGAGCGCGCAGCCCCAGCACTCGCGCCACCTCGTGAGCCACGAGGATGCCGCCGAGAGCGGGTGCTACCACCACCGACGCGCCGGTGCCACCGAGTTTCTTCGCCAGTTCACGGCCGAGTTGAGCCGCCACCTCGGGGTACTGAAGCACAAGGGCGCACTGGATGTAGCGGTCACTGTGAAGGCCCGAGGAGAGAATGAAGTGACCCTCAAGCAGGGCTTGGCGTTGCCGGAAGATTTCCAGGATTTCACGATCTTCCATGGGCGGCGGCCTCGGGCAATCGGGATGCGAGCGCTTGAATGATCTCTTCCACGATGGCGTCAGCGGCAGCGGCGGGGTCCGGCGACTGCGTGATGGGCCGGCCGACCACCAGAAAGTCGGCTCCGGCGCAGACAGCAGCCCGGGGCGTGGCGGCGCGCGCCTGGTCATCGTGCGAGGCCGCAGCCGGACGGATGCCAGGCGTTACGATGGCAAATCCGGCGCTACAAGCCTGCCGGATGCGGGCGGCTTCGAGCGGCGAGGCGACGACTCCATCTAGCCCAGACTGATGGGCTAGCGCCGCCAGCCGGATGACGGTCTCAGCGGACCCGTTCCAGCCTACCTCGGCAAGGTCCGCATCCGCCAGGCTGGTGAGCACCGTAACGCCAAGCACCAGAGGGCGGTGCCCGGCTCCGGCTCCCTCGCGGACGCCTTCGAGAGCAGCTTGCATCATGTTGCGCCCGCCCGACGCGTGCACGGTGAGCATGGCGACGCCCCGCCGCGCGGCCTGACGCGCTGCGCTGCGCACGGTGTTCGGAATGTCGTGGAGCTTGAGGTCGAGAAACACGCGGGCGCCGAGGGCCTTGAGCTCGCTCACCAGGGCAGGGCCTTCCGCCGAGAAGAGCTCCAGCCCCACTTTGAACACGCCCGCGTGACCTCGGAGCTGCCCGGCCAGGCGCAGGGCCGCCTGAGCGGCAGGAACGTCCAAAGCGACGATCAGCTTGGCGGTAGCCTCGGTGCGGAGCGTAGCCAGGCTGTTTTCTTCGTGCATGAGCGGGCCCTGTCGAACTGAAATTGTAGCCGAAGCCGTGGCACCGGCCCAAGGTGTAAATGATGAGTTTAGGAATTCACGGCTCGTGCCCGGTTGGGCTCGGCGCTGAGACCTTCGAGGGGAACAGCCGCCCGAATTCTTCGGTCTGTTTCCGCACCTCGAGCCAGGCGAAGAACAGACCGGGGCTTTCGAGCCATACCCGGAACCAGCTTGCGATCTCGGTCTTCTCGCGGCGCTTTTCCGGGTTCACGCGCGGGCTGCCGGCTAGACTCTGCGCGCGCTGTTTGCCGCGCAGCACAAGTTTCCGCACCAGAGCCGCGCCCGTGTGATCGGACGCCGACACGTACTCCTGGAAGGCAGCGTCCAGGCTACGAAGCGAGGCCTCCCCGGCCGAAAGATTGTCGAACTTCAGCGTGCCTTGGAGGCGGTTTGCGTAGCGCGGCGGGATGACCGGATCAGTGTACGGGTCCTCATAATCGACAGGTGTCCCGGCCTGCCGCAAGACAGTGGCGATGTAGGAGAGTGACGGCGGCGCGGCCAGCCGCTGGCTTACTTCTTTTTGAATGAGCCGCAGTTCGCGTTCGCCGGCCTTTTGAAGGGCCAGCTTCCCGCGGCTCTCCAGGATCAGTTGTTTCTTGCTAAGTCGGCGAGCCACGTCAGTTCCTGAGTTCGGCCGCCTGGCGGCGGTAACGCGCGACGTTGCGGTTGTGCTCTTCGAGCGTGCGGGAAAACACGTGCCCGCCGTGCAGATTGCTGACGAAGTACAGTGTATCTCCGGACGCGGGGTGAAGAGCGGCTTCGATGGAGGCGGCGCCCGGCGAGCAGATAGGGCCGGGCGGCAGCCCCGGGTGACGGTAGGTGTTGTACGGTGACGCCGAATTGAGTTGACGGGCAGTGAGAGGTCCCGGAACCGGGGCGATAACCGAACCCGGCCCCGATTCGAGTCGAGCCGCGTAGATCACCGTAGGGTCGCACTCGAGCAGCATACCGAGCTGGAGACGCCGCACGAACACTCCGGCGATCTCGGGACGCTCGGCTGGGTCCGGCGTCTCCTTTTCAACGAGTGAGGCCAAGGTAACGACCTGGTGCACGTTCTGGCCGTTGAGGTCCTGGAGGAAATGCGAGCTCAAAACCCGGCGGAAGCGTCCCACCATGGTCTGGACTGCACCGGCCGCAGTCGTGCTCGCGGGAAAGCGGTAGCTGTCCGGAAAAAGATAGCCTTCGAGCGTGAGGGCGCTGGGATCGAGATCGGCGATCATCGCGGTATCCTCGGTGGCTCGCAGGAAGTTTTCGGGATCGAGTGCCAGCTTGTCATGAAAGATGCGCGCCATGTCAAACCGGTCCGAGCCTTCGGGAATCACAATCAAGTGATAGTAAATATCGTCACGGACGAGCTTCCAATAGACGTCGCGCGGGCTGATGGGACGATCGAAGAGGTACTCACCTGCCTTGAGCGTTCGCCGGTGACGCCGTCCCAAAATGTAGATGGCAAGAAACGGCAGGCGATACCGCAAAACGCCACGGGAAGTGAGGGTTTCGGCGGCCGATCGCGCACCGGCGCCCGGCGGGATGGTCACCAGGACGCTTCCCGTGTAGCCGCGATAAGGCCTGCGGGAGAGCCAGGCCATGGCGATCGCGACGCCCAGAAGGAGTATCGCTAAAATCAGAGCCAGCAGTTTCTTCACGGCGCGGCTCGCGCCCCCAGTTGCTGGCGCCGGTAAGCGCGGCGGTCGAGATAGCTCTGCAAGATGATCTGGGCGGCCACCCGGTCACGGGCCTGGCGTCTTTTTCTCCTTTGCAGGCCCGCTTCTTGCAGCGAGCGGTCGGCTTCAAGGCTGGAGAGCCGCTCGTCCCAAAGCTCAACGGGAAGGTCGAGTCTCGCCTGAAGCTCATCTGCGAACCGGACCGCGCGGCGAGACATTTCGGTTTCTTCACTGGAGTGGCTGATGGGATGGCCGACGATCACCCGCACCACCGAATGCTCGCCCGCGAGCTGCTCGATGTGGCGAAAATCCGCTTCTTTGTTGGTCCTCTGTAAGGTCTCAAGACCTTGCGCCGTGATACCCAAGGCGTCGGAAAGGGCCAAGCCCACCCGGACGAGGCCAAAGTCGATGGCGAGAATTCGACCCGTAGCGTCGGGTTGCGAGGACTCGGGATTCACCACGAATCGATGATACACCAGCACCCAAACAGTCCGATGATTAGGCCTTCTTGCGCGGTTGCGAATCGCGCGGCGATGGCGCGGCTTTTCGGCCGCGGGACTGCTTCTCTTGCTCGAGCAAAGCGCGCTTGCGATCAAGCCCCCAGCGATAGCCGCCCAGACTTCCGTCCTGGCGCACGACCCGATGGCAGGGAATCACAACGGCGACGAGGTTGGTGGCGCAGGCGTGCCCGACGGCACGAACCGCCCGCGGCTGTCCGATGGCGCGAGCGACGTCGCTGTATGAGCGCGTCTGGCCGTACGGAATGTTGCGCAGTTCGCGCCAGACCTTCCGCTCGAAGATGGTTGCTTGGACGTCGACGGGAAGATCGAGTTGCGGCATCCGGCCCGCCAGGTGCTCGCGGAAGGCCTCTACCAGGGCTCCGAGCCCGGCTGAATCCTGCCGGATCTCCGCCTTGGGATACTCTTCCAACAGGGCCTTCTCGAGAGTCGCGTCCGAGTCACCCAGGCACACAGAGCACACCCCGCGCTCGGTGGCGGCGATCAGCAGCCGGCCGAACGCCGAATCGATCAATTGGTGACTCAGCAGGAGTCTGACGGGGAGTTCCGACTATCCGAGGATTTGCCGGCTGTCATCACCGCTCATGACGAGTTGGCAGGAGACCATACCGCGACCGGATCTTCGATTCCCCCTGCGTCATGACGTGTGGCATAATTGCAGCGCATACTTCCGCTTGGCCGCCGGCGACCTTCCGTTCCGGAGGTAATTCAACAGGAACGAACGTCCTGGCCTGTCCGAGGGCTCCTTTGCTGTGTCCGGAGTTTCTTGCAGCCTGAGGTCCAATGAGCAACATC
>DATDGR010000244.1:0-45417 GCA_036521995.1 Terriglobia bacterium
GCGCTTGGGCATATTCCTTCGGGGCCTCCCCCAGGGCGGCCATGTGCTTGCGCATCGACTCGGCCCGGCCCCAGTGCTTCAGGGCGTTCATTCGCGACGTTCGCCGTCCGCGGTCGGTCACGGGGCCGTTGGATTTTCGACCGTTGGCCCGGCTGGCTGCAGAAGTGGCCAAACTGACCGCTTTTTGCGTGAGTGACATGGAAATTGGCCTCCTATTTTGACCTTAAACCTTTGCGCATCAACAAGTCGTTGGGTTTATGACGTTAAAGCTTTATATTTCAATGAGATGCTGGGTTTCCGAAAATTCCAAAAATGGTATCTGCTTTATTTTGTGTAAGTCGCTGGGTTCGTTTGTTCATTTTTCGATTTTTTCTCGCCGTCCGGTCGGTCTAGCTCCGAAAGATCCGAGATAACCTCTTATTTTTTAGCGACATCGAGGAAGAAGCGGCCGCCTGCCGGCCGGCTGCGGGAGCCCGTTCGGCTATTTTATCAAGTAGCTTATTTTCAAGAAGATCCAGGAGTACCATTTTCATCATTCTGACTTTTGGGCCCCCAACCTGCACCTTGAAAACGCGTACAGGTCTCGCCAAAGGAGCCGCGTCCAGGTCCGAGGCGGGGTGCTGAAGCCAGGCCTAGGCGAGGTCCTGCCTACGGCCTGGCCCGGCCCGGCCATCAGGCGGAGTCGAACAGAGATCTTGGGCTTTGCAAAGGTATTGATTGTGAAAGACGTGATAGACGTCTCAGACGTACACAATGTATGCAGTGTGGACAATTCAGACAGTCGAAGAGGGATTCCTATCGGATTTGCAGAAGACTGATCGCCGGAGGCGGAATGCCCTTTTTCCTCACCAGGAGCTTCCCAGGCTAGCCTAGTGACGTGCGTCGGAAGTTCGTCCAAGAATTCAGCTCCGCAGGAGCGACATAACTTAGCCCACGGCGTGAGCCGTGGGTCGGGGCACGGCCCCCGGACGGCGTCATCCTGACCCGCCGCTACGCCGCAAATTGGCTTAGTACCCTCACTCAACCTGGCCGTCCTTGACGCGCTCTAACTACCGCCGATAGAATGATACTGAAGGCCTTTCAGCCCTTGGGCAGTTCGTTGAAAAACTCGCCCAGCCTGTCATTCAAGGAGCCGAAGGCGACGAAGAATCTCGCAAGTCCTTTGATTTCGGAAAAGCAGATTCTTCGCTGCGCTCAGAATGACAGGTCGGAGCGTTTTTCAACAAACTGCCCGATCGGCCGCACCCATGGCAATGCGCCTTTACAACACGCTCACCGCGCGAGTGGAGGAGTTTCACCCTCTCGATCCTCCTCGTGTCCGCATTTACACCTGCGGCCCCACCGTGTACAACTACGGGCACATCGGAAACTACCGAACTTTCGTCTTTCAGGACATTCTCCGCCGCCACCTCAAGTACCGGGGCTACGAGATGATGCAGGTGATGAATCTCACCGACGTTGAAGACAAGATCATCCGCGAGGCCCGCGCCGCTGGAGTGCCCATCCGGGAGTTTACGGAAAAATACATCGAGGCTTTCAAGGTGGACCGGAGGCTTCTGAACCTGGACGACGTCGAGTTTCTGGTGCGCGCCACCGATAACATCCCAGACATGGTGACGCTCGTCGAGACGCTGGAGCACAAGGGCTTCGCTTACGCGAGCGACGGCTCCATCTACTTCCGGGTGGAAGCGTTTCCATCTTATGGGAAGCTTTCCCATATCAACCTGGCGGGCAATCGCGCCGGCGCCCGCGTGGACGCCGACGAATATGAGAAGGTGGACGCCCGTGACTTTGTGCTCTGGAAGGCGGCCAAGGAGGGCGAAGACTTCTGGGACGCGCCGATCGGCCCGGGCCGCCCGGGCTGGCACCTGGAGTGCTCCGTCATGGCCATGAAATACCTCGGGCCGACGCTCGACATTCATTCCGGCGGGACCGACCTGATCTTTCCGCATCACGAGAATGAAATCGCCCAGAGCGAAGCGGCCACCGGCAAACCTTTTGCGCGCTTCTGGGTGCACGGCGAGCACCTGATCGTGAACGGCCAGAAGATGTCGAAATCACTCGGGAACTTCTTCACGTTGCGGGACCTGATCGCAAAGGGGTACAAGCCGACGGCGATTCGTTATCTGCTGGCCTCGGTTCCCTATCGCAAGCCCCTGAACTTCACCTTCGAGGGGCTGGAACAGGCCGAGCAGTCTCTCGATCGCCTCCGCAACTTCCGTCACCGTCTGACGGCGGAGAGCTTTCCAGCGGATTCGAACCCGGAGCTTGCGGCCCAGGCTGAATCAGCGCGGCGAGCCTTCGAAGAGGCGCTGGATGATAATCTGAACACTGCCGAGGCCCTGGGCGCCATCTTCGAACTGGTTCGCAACGGCAACATCGCCATGGACCGCGGCGAGTTCCGTGAGGGCGAGCGCGGCGCCTATCTTGACGTTCTGGAGCGCTGGGATCGCATTTTCGCGGTGCTCGACGACCAGGACTACGCCAGGCTCAGGCAGTTCGGGTTCATCGCCCAGGCAGCGACGGGCGTTACGCCCGGCGACGGCGCGTCGGCCGCTGGCGCCACTGCAGCAGCGGTGCTGGTTGAAGCCTTGAACGACGAAGAGATCGGGCAGCGCATTACGGCCCGGGAGCGCGCGCGCCGTACCGGGAAGTACGCCGAGGCGGACCAAATTCGCGATGAGTTGCTGAAGGCCGGCGTCGTGATCGAAGACACGAAGTCCGGAACCCGATGGAAGCGAAAGTGAAGTGACCATGACTTGCGCGATTCCTCAGATCCGGCCGCAAACTGCACTCTGGCCCTCGTTTCCGTCGCTGGCTCGCCCCAATCTCTTTTCCGGAGACTAACGCCCCTCTGATCAGCTGCCGCAGCGGCCGCCACACCGGGCGGCTGGCACGCGGTGAGCCCCGTAAACCGCAATCACAGCCCAATCAGAGGAGACCATCATGAACCAGATCGAGACGAAGAGCATGGATTTACCCGAGATCACGACGCCTTTGCCCGGCCCTGAAGCGCAGAGGATTCTGGCGCTTGACCGGCAGTATGTTTCTCCCTCCTACACGCGGGATTACCCGCTGGTCGCCAAGCGCGGTCAGGGGGTGATGATCGAAGATGTGGACGGCAACCGGTTCCTCGACTTCGCCGCCGGCATCGCGGTGGTGTCGACCGGGCATTGCCATCCCGAGGTGGTGGCGGCGATCCAGAAGCAGGCGGCCGAACTCATCCACATGTCCGGCACGGACTTTTATTATCCGAGTCTGGCCGAGCTGGCCCAGAAGCTGGCTGCCATCGCTCCGGGCCCGGAAGCCAAGCGCGTTTACTTTGGCAACTCGGGTACCGAGGCGGTGGAGGCGGCGATCAAACTCGCCAAATATCACACCAAGCGCGATAAGCTCGTAGGCTTTCACGGCGCCTTCCATGGACGCACGATCGGAGCGCTCTCCTTGACGGCCAGCCGCGCTATCCAGCGCAAGGGATTTGGGACGCTCCTCTCCGGCGTGTTCCACATGCCCTTCCCCGATACCTATCGCGGCACTTACGGAGTGCGTCCGGAATGCGCCTCGGCCGATTGCCTGAGCTATCTTGAGAACGAACTTTTCCGGCGCCGCGTGGATCCCGAAGAGGTGGCGGCCATTTTCATCGAGCCCATCCAGGGCGAGGGCGGGTACTTGCCGGCGCCCCCCGAATTCCTGCAGGGCCTCGAACGCATCTGCCGCAAACACGGCATCCTGCTGGTGGCCGATGAAGTGCAGTCGGGAATGGGCCGCACGGGAAAGTGGTGGGCGGTGGACCACGCCGGAATCGAACCCGATATCATTTGCGCTGCCAAGGGAATCGCGTCCGGCATGCCGCTGGGCGTGATGATCGCGCGCGCCAGCGTGATGGACTGGAAACCCGGTGCGCACGCTTCAACCTTCGGCGGCAATCCCGTGTGCATTGCCGCCTCACTCGCGACCCTCAGGCTGCTCGAGCGGCGTTACATGGCCAACGCGGCTCGCATGGGCGAACTGATCCTAACCAGGACATCAGACTGGCGCGAGCGGCACAAAATTGTGGGCGACATTCGCGGGCGGGGTCTGATGATCGGTATCGAATTTGTGCGCGACCAGAAAACAAAAGCGAAAGCGCCCGACCTGCGCAACCGCATCGTCCAGATGGCGTTCCACAAGGGATTGCTGGTCCTCGGCTCGGGAGATACGACCCTCCGCCTGTGTCCGCCGCTGATCATCGACGAGGGACACGTCGAGTTCGCTCTGCGCACGCTCGACGCCTGCATCACCGAAGTGGAAAGCACGATTTGAGTCTAGGGAAGGCGGGAGCTGTATCAACAGCGTAGAGTCTGCAACCGATGAGGTGGCTCGCACGAGTCGTGTACGGGACGCTGGTGTGGAGGGAACGCCGGCTCGCCCGCCGTGAACGCCAGCTAGGCCTGCGCCAGGAGGCCCCCCGAATCCCGTGAGGGCGGGCTTGCCGCTCACTTGGAAACCGGCCGGCGCGGTGAGGCGCTTGCCTATTGGTATCTGCGCCAGGCTGGATACACGGTGGTGGCTCGAAATCGGAGGCCGCGAGTGCAGCCCGAGCATCAGCCTGGGCCAACTCCTGGTGAGCTCGACCTGGTCGGTTGGGACGGACCGATATTGGCCTTTGTCGAGGTGAAGACGCGCTCCCGGATTGAGCCTGAAGCCAGCGAGCGGCTGGTGGGAGCGGCTCAGCGGCGGCGTATCGTTCAGTCCGCCCGAAGCTATCTGAAACAACTGCAACGGGCGGGGAACGTTACTTACCGGTTCGATGTCATTCTGGTTTCTTGGGATCCGAGGGGGGGATACTCGGTCAGTCTGGTCAAGGATGCCTTTCGAGGCTGAAATCAAAGTTGGGAGAACAGGTTGCCCGAGCTCAGAAAAGATCCGGTGGTAGGCCGCTGGGTGATCATCGCGACCGATCGCGCCAAGCGTCCGACGGACTTTATGCGCGAAAGGGTGGTAATCCGCGGCTCAAGCCTGTGTCCCTTCTGCTACGGCAACGAGTCCAAGACCCCGCCCGAGATCCTCGCTCATCGGAGCGATGGCAGCGGACGCGACGCTCCGGGGTGGTCACTGCGTGTGGTTCCCAACAAATTTCCGGCGCTGGGGATCGAGGGGACGCTGAAACGCCACGGCGAGGGGCTCTACGACATGATGAACGGCATCGGTGCCCACGAGGTAATCGTCGAAACGCCCGAGCACATGACAACGCTCGCCGCGCTCCCCGTCAAGCAGGTGGAGTCCGTGCTGTGGGCCTACCGGGACCGCATGCTCGACCTCAAGCAAGACCGGCGCCTCAAGTACATCCTGGTTTTCAAGAATCATGGCGAAGCCGCCGGCGCGACCCTGGAGCACACCCATTCGCAGTTGATCGCCTTGCCCGTCATCCCCAAGCGGGTATTGGAGGAACTGGAGGGCGCGCGAGATTACTACGGCCACAAGGAGCGCTGCGTGTTTTGTGACATTCTCGGCCAGGAAGCCGTGAGCGGCGTACGGCTGGTGGCAGAGAACGACACCTTTGTGGCCTTGTCGCCGTTCGCTCCGCGCTTCCCTTTTGAGCTCTGGCTGGTCCCCAAGATTCACCAATCAGCCTTCGAGGAGTCGTCCCGCTATGAATTTGAGCAGTTGGCGGTGTTGCTGAAAGACATGCTCGGGCGGCTGGACGCGGTGCTCGACCGCCCGGCTTACAACTATGTGATTCATACCTCTCCGGTGCCGGAGACTCAAAATGATTACTACCACTGGCATCTGGAGATCATGCCGAAGCTTACCAAGCAGGCCGGCTTCGAGTGGGGCACCGGATTCTACATCAACCCCACGGCGCCCGAAGAGGCCGCCAGGTTTCTGAGGGACTCCGCACCGCCTCGGCCAAGCCGGCCGTGAGCTCAGGCCCTGAGATCGCCTCAAGCCTCGAGCTGCATTCGTAAGGGTTGAGCAATCTTGAAACGGCTCTGCCACCACCTGACAGCGCTGGCAACCATGTTTACATTGTGTTATCAACTTCGTTAGTCAACCGGCATTCCCTATTGACATAATCTACGGAATTTTGTATATTTTTTGAGGTAGGAACTCCCCCGCACATTCTGAGTCGCTGATGGATCGGTGCCGGGGTATAGTTGGGGAGGATAAATGAGAAATCTGATCATGGGCTGCGCCGTGGCGGCTTTGGTGGCCTTGTCGGTCAAGACCGAGGCGCGGGTTCCGGCGCGGTACGAGTTCGCCGGCCCGGTGAATTTGGTTCCGCTCGTCAGGACCGAAGTGGGCCTCGCGAGTTGGTACGGTTCCGAGTCGGACGGGAAGACGGCGAGCGGGGAAACATATGATATTAATGCACTTACCGCCGCTCATCGCTCGCTGCCGCTCAATTCCAAGATCAAGGTTACCAACCTTAAAAACGGCCGGGCCGTGATTCTCAGAGTCAATGATCGTGGCCCGAACGTCTACGGCCGGCTGCTGGACGTTTCCAAGGCGGCGGCAGAACGGCTGGGCTTCATCGGCTCCGGCAAAGCCCCCGTCCGGGTCACCATGGTGCGCTATCCTAAGGGCTACGTTGCCCAACCAGACTCCAACGTGCTTCTGGCCTCCTGTCCACCGCCTCCGCGGTAACCTCTTATCCTGAAATCGCTTATCAGAGCATGTCGAAGCGCCCGGCCGGCTGGATGGACATCTCTTCCTAGCGGGCCCGATTGCCGGCCAGTAGTTTGCGATTCACTTTTCCCATCCACTCGTTTAGGCTGGTAGCAACTGCACCGCGAAAGGCCGGAGACGAGGGACGGAAAGGGAGAGTCGACATGGATCTGAACCTGAGGAGGGCACGCTTGGCCGTGGTTGCCACGCTGGCCGTTGCGGCGGCCATCTTTGCCGCGCCGACGGCGGAAAACCCCATTTACGACGAAGCCGCCGACGCGCATCAGCAGGTGGCGGCGGCCGTCGCTGAGGCTTCGAAGACGGGCAAGAATATCGTCCTCGACTTCGGCGCCAACTGGTGCGGAGACTGCCACGCCCTGGACGCTCAAATGCGTCAGCCGGAGCTGGCCGGCCTGATCGAGAAGAACTATGTGGTGGTGCATATCGATGTTGGCCGCATGAACAAGAACCTTGACCTTGCCCAGAAGTACGGCATCCCCCTCCGCAAGGGCATTCCAGCCCTGGCCGTGCTCGACTCCCATGGAAAGCTCCTCTATTCCCAGGACCAGGGCCAGTTCGAGGACGCCCGGCACCTGGGCCACGACGCTTTCGAGCAGTTCTTCGAGCAATGGAAACCGAAGGGGTAGCACTGCTGTGTCCCGACGGAGCCAAGATGCAACCTAACGTCGCAATTCCGGCAGAAGCAGTTCACGGGTTCTGCCGCCGCCGTCACATTCGCAAGCTGGCGCTCTTCGGCTCCGTGCTGCGTTCGGACTTCGGTCCAGAGAGCGACGTTGATGTGCTGGTCGAGTTCGATCCCGAGCAGCGCGTTGGCCTCTTCGAGCTTTACGAAATGGAGTTGGCGCAAATTCTCGGTGTACCTCGAATCGATCTGAACACACCCGGGTGCCTGAGCCCGTATTTCCGCGACCGGGTCCTGGCGGAGGCCCAGGTGCAATATGCCGGAGCATGACGCCCCGGGTTCCCCTGCTTCACATGCGGGACTTTTGTCCGTGAGGCCCTGTCGCTCACCCAAGGGAAAACTGACCGGACGTGATTTCCTAAGCCTGCGCTGGTTGTTCTGCCGCCCGCCGTTGAAAGATCTCAATATAAACATTCACCAGACTCACCGCTGCCGGCGTAACCCCGGGAATGCGCGCCGCTTGACCGAGCGTCAGCGGCTTCACCCGAGTGAGCTTCTCCACCACTTCGCGCGACAGTCCCGAGACTCGCCCATAGTCAAACCAATCCGGGATGCGGCGCTGTTCCGCCCGTTTCATGCGCTCGATCTGGCGTTCCTGCTGAGCCAGGTATCCTTCGTACTTGAAATCAGTTTCCACGCGGCGAGCTTCTTCGCGAGCAAACAGGCGCGCTGCCGCAATCCCGCCCGGCGTCTCACCCGATCCCAACGCGCCCGAAGCCTCACCGGCTTCGCCTCCTAGAGGCGCCAGGCCCTGCCGGACGAGGCCCTCGTTCACCCATTCGATCAAATCCTGCATGGAAACCTCCGGCCGCCTCAAGAGCTGAGCGCCGCTAAGGGTGGCCGGCCCGGAAAAACGGCCGTCTGCCATCAGGCCGAGCCTGGAGTAGACTTCGCGCCCCGCCCGCGATTCCGGATCGAGCCGGGCTTCGAGCAGAAAACGCGTGGCGGCTGAGATGCGCTGCTGCTTCTCGCAAAAGGCCTGATAGTCACGCTCCCGGACGGTGCCGGATTTGTAGCCTATTGGTGTAAGCCTCTCGTCGGCGTTGTCGATTCGCAGGTGCAGCCGGAACTCGGCCCGCGAGGTGAACATGCGGTAAGGCTCGTCGCAGCCTTTGCTGACCAGGTCGTCGATCAGGATGCCGGTGTAGGCGCGCGTGCGTTCGATGACCACCGGGTCGCGGCCCTGAACAGCCAGGCCGGCGTTGATTCCGCCCATGATTCCCTGGCAGGCGGCCTCCTCGTAACCGGTGGTGCCGTTGATCTGCCCGGCCAGAAACAGGTTTGCGATCTTCTTGGTTTCGAGCCACGGGTTCAACTCGGTGGGCTGCACCATGTCGTACTCGATGGCGTATCCCGGCCGGATCATGTCGGCCTGCTCGAGCCCTGGAATGGAGCGCACCATGGCCCATTGCACGTCGATGGGCATGGAGGTCGACATGCCATTCACGTAGATTTCGTTTGTGTCCAGGCCCTCGGGTTCGAGAAAGATCTGGTGCTGCGCCTTGTCGGGGAACTTCACCACCTTGTCTTCGATCGACGGACAGTAGCGCGGCCCCAGGCTCTTGATCTGCCCGGAATAGAGCGGGGAGCGCTGCAGGTTCTCGCGCAGCACGCGGTGCGTCTCGGCGTTGGTGTAGGTGATCCAGCAGACGGCTTGCGGTTGGGTGATGGCCCGGGTGCGAAAGCTGAACGGCGTGGGAATGGGATCGCCGGGCTGGACCTGGAACCGAGAAAAATCGAGTGTGCGGGCGTCGAGGCGCGGCGGTGTGCCCGTCTTGAGGCGCCCGATTTCGAACCCGAGCCGCCGCAGCGCTTCGCCCAACATCAGCGAGGGCGGCTCGCCGGACCGCCCGGCCGCGTAGCTCTGCTCCCCGCAGTGGATCAGGCCGTTCAGGAACGTGCCCGTGGTGATCACCACCGCGCCCGCTTCCACCATCCGGCCGTCGCGCAGCTTGAGGCCGCGGACGCGAAGGAGCCCACGGCAAACTCCGCGAAGGATCTGCTTTTTGTCAGGGAGCAGCAGATTCTTCATCGCCGTCGGCTCCTCAGAATGACAGATCCCGTTAGGAGCCGGCTCGTCCTCCAGCACCATATCCACTACCTCGGCCTGCTTGATGCGCAGGTTGGGCTCGCTCTCGAGCACCTGCCGCATTTTCGCGCGATAGAGCTTCTTATCGGCCTGAGCGCGCGGCGACCACACCGCGGGCCCGCGGCTGGTGTTGAGAAGGCGAAACTGAATGCCGACGGCGTCGATCACCTCGCCCATCACCCCGCCGAGCGCGTCCACCTCGCGAACCAGATGCCCCTTGGCCACGCCGCCCACGGCGGGATTACAGGACATCTGGGCGATCAAGTCGAGGTTCATGGTGTAGAGCGCCGTGCGTAGTCCCATCCGGGCCGCGGCCACAGCGGCCTCGCACCCGGCATGGCCGGCGCCTACCACCACCACGTCATAGGTCTCGGTGAATCCCCGCGACATTTGCTGGAACCTCGGCGAACGATCGTTCCCATCCTACCATCAGCGTGGCTTCGCTTCACCCGGTCTGACATCTGATCTCATCAGTCCGCCCTAGCAGAAGCGCAGAATCTGCTCTTCGGGCGGGCCAGCTCCGCGGCGCGCTTGTATCTTTCTGATTGATTTCTCAGGGGTTACCCCGTCTAGCGCACCTTGGCTTAGTCTTGGGTTTGTTTGGGTTTGTTTTGGGGTTGCTTTTTGACACTTTTGTTGATTCTAAATGGCTTCTCAAGTCGTTTTTGCATTTTTTATAGGGGGAGGGGCCCCCCGGAAAAGCGTCTCGCGACGATCGCCCGCAGCGTTACCGACAGCGTTGCTCGCTCCTTTCGGTAACCGGGTCAGCTTGATATTTCCTCACACCCGCTCCCCACGCCGGCATTTGTGAAGGTCCCGGCGGGTGAAACCCAAGGGGCGCAGGCTGGAGACACTGATCATGGTATTGTCGTCCAACCCGAGGAACACTCGAATAAGACCACAGAGTTAGGAGCGTATGAGGATGCGTCGACATGGCAGGCGATGTGAAGGGGCCTGAGGAGCTGACGCACAGGATCGGACCGAAGCGGTGCCCACAGTCGAAAGCCGTCTGACCCTCGCCAGCTCCCCGGCAGCCGATAGCCGACCCCGCGTTTAGTTGACCACGATCTGTGCCGTCGCGTTCTGGCCGATGCCGCTCGACGTACCTGAGATGGTCACGGTATAGGTTCCCGGCGGCGTGCCGTTGTTCGCCGGATTGTTGGCATTCCCGCTGGCCGGACCGCTGGCGCAGGACGTCCAAAGGGCGGCCAGGACGAGAGCCGCCGCCAGCACCGCCCACGTCCGCCGCGCGCGCGAACGAGTAATCGCGACCAGAGCCAGCCCTCCTGCCAGCAACCAAATGAACCAGGTCAGCTTGATGAACCGGGGCGCCTCAAAGAGGCCGCCGGGCGGCAGTAAGCGCTGCGCCGCCGGCGGGACTGCAGCCGGAGCGAGCGTACTGACGGTCAGCATGGCGGTGGCTGCCGCAGAGCCGTTGGGTGTCACCGACGCGGGGGAAATGCTGCAGGTGCCGTAAGTCGGGGATCCCGCGCAAGTGAGTGTCACGGCTGCATTGAATCCTCCAATCGGCGTGACACTGACCGTGTAGGTGGCCCCGCTACCCGGGTTGACGGTCGCGGTGCTGGGCGAAGTCGAGAGGCTGAAACTGGCGCCAGTGCCTGAGAGAGCCACCGTCTGGGGGCTGCCCGGAGCGTTGTCCGCAATGGAGAGCGTAGCCGAGCGCGCCCCAGGCATTTGGGGCTTGAAATTGAGCGGGATGCTGCAAGTTGTGCCGGCGCCGATACTGGCGCCGCACGGGCTCTGTTGGAGCAGGACAAATTCCGAGGCGTTGGTCCCGGAAACCGTGATGCTGTTGACGGTCAGGGTGGCATTACCGGTGTTGGTGACCTCCACGGTCTGAGGAGTTGAGCTCTTCGTACCCACGATCTGGCTGCCGAAGTTCAGGGTGCTCGGCGAGAAGCTCACGGCCGGGCTCACACCGGTGCCCGTGAGGCTGACGGTCTGCGGGCTGCCGGTGGCGTTGTCGCTGACGCTCAGGGTAGCGCTGGCCCCCCCGCTGGCGGCGGGCGTGAAGCTGACGCTGATTGTGCAATTTGCGCCGCCGGCCACGCTGGTTCCGCAAGTGTTGGTTTGGCTGAAATCTGCGGGGTTCGACCCACCGAGGCTGACGCTCGAAATGGTGAGCGGTCCCGCGCCGGAATTGGCCAGCGTAACCTGCAGAGGAGCGCTGTTGATACCAACGGCCTGGTCCGCAAAGTTCAAGCTGGCGGGTGAAAGGCTGACCACCGAAGTGACCCCGGTACCGGCCAGATTGACGATCTGCGGGCTACCAGAAGCGGTGTCAGTCAAGGTCAAGGTTCCAGTCTGGGCGCCCGCCGCGCTGGGCGCGAAGGTGACGGCGACGGTACAGCTTGCACCGACGTCGAGAGAGTTGCCGGCGCTGGCGCTGCATGTGGTTCCCGTGGGATCCACCGCAAACGGGGCGCTGGCGCTGATTGCACTGAAGGTCGCAGGCGTCCCGGTGTTGTTGGTAACCATGATCGTCTGGGCTGCGCTGGTGACGCTGACAGGTACCGCCCCGAAGGGCACAATCACCGGTGTGATCTCAAAGGCGGGCGCTGCGGGCTCGATCTTGGCCACAAAAGCGTTCGCGCAAGCCGAAGTCGGAGTGGCCAGCGCGCAGGCCGGCTGGAACACGCCTGCCGTCACCGGGAAATTGGTGGAAAGAGTGGCGCCCGCGACGTAAGCGTTCTGGGGGGTCGAGCCGTCGAGCGCGATGGCAGCGCCGGCATCGTGCAGGCTGCCGCCCAGATAGGTGGAGTAGTTCAGAGCGGTGGCCGTAGGGTTCAGGCTGGCAACGAAGGCGTCGTCACAGGAGGGTGTGGTTGTGCCGGTGGCGCAGGCGGTTTGCAGCGCAGGTCCTTGAGTCGGGAAATCTGTGGCCTGGGTGTTGCCCGTCACGAGCGCGTTACCATCCGAATCTACGGCGATGGCAGCACCCGAACTCGCTCCGGTCGTGCCGCCGAAGAACGTGGAATAAGACAGCGCGGCTCCGCCGGGGTTCAGCTTCGCGACAAAGGCGTCTTGAGTGCCTTTCAGCGCGCCCTGATACACCCCGCTGGTCACCGGAAAATTCGAGGAGGCGCTGCTTCCCGTCACCTCGATGTCTTCCGAAGCGTCCAGCGCGATCCCGTAGCCGTAGTCGTTCCCGGTGCCCCCGAGGTACGTGGAGAACACCAGCGAGGTCGGCCCCGATAGAGTGGGGTTAACCTCGGCCACGAAGGCGTCTGACCCTCCGCCGTTCGCCTTCTGGTAGGCCGTGCTGCTGACTGGAAAGTTGAGCGAAGTCGTCTGGCCCACGAGATAGGCGTTATCGCTCGAATCAAGCGCGATGCCGCTGGCCATGTCCGTTCCAGCTCCGCCCAGGTACGTCGAATAAACGGGTTTGACCCCGCCCGGGCCCAGCTCGGTGAAAAATGCTTCTGTCCCTCCGGCGTTTGAGCCCTGAAAAGCGGTGATCGTGACCGGGAAGTCGATCGATTCGGTATAGCCCGCCAGGAAAGCGTCGCCTGCTGAGTCCACGGCGATTCCGGTTCCGTAATCCTTCTGCTTGCCGCCCCAATAGGTAGAGTAAAGGAGGGATGTGCCCCCAGGATCGATCTCGGTTACAAAGGCATCGATATCGCCGGACTTGCCGGCCAGCGCCGGCTGCTTAACGCCAGGAGTTGTGGGAAAGTTCGTGGAGCTCGTGTTACCGGTCACGTAAGCGTCACCGGCGGAATCCACCGCGATGGCGGCGCCGGAATCATCGCCATTGCCGCCGATATAGGTGGAGTAGACCTGAGCCGTGCCTGCAGGATTCAACTTCGTAACGAAGACGTCCAGTCCGCCGCCATTGGCCGTCTGCTCAGCGCCCGTCGTGACGGGAAAGTTCGTAGAAGATGTCTGGCCGGTAATATAAGCGTTGCCGCTCGAGTCCACGGCGATGCCCAAGGCAGCGTCGGCGCCGGTACCGCCGAGATAGGTGGAATAGGTCAGAGCGGGGTCGATCACGAGGGTGCGGCCAGGATCATAGGAAGCCACTCTGAAGCGGATTTTGGATTTCAGATTTTGGCCTTTCGACCGACTGCCATCGAGCGCGTACTTGGTCGCGATGTACTGCTTCTCGCCGGCCGGACCCAGTTGGTAGGCCACCGGCTTTCGAAAACGGACTTCGCCGGCGCCAATTCTGACCCGCAGATCGCCATTCCGGTCGATCTGCAGGCGCGCTGCTTGCTGCGCTCTTGTTCCGTTAGCCGGATACCCGGGTTGGCCAGACGCCGCCGTCACATCGAGCCCAATCGCACCTGGATCAGCGCCGGGAGCGACTACAAAGTCATACTCCAGTTGGCCCTGGTTCCCGTAATAAACCAGGTCGACGCCGGGATAGGCGTCCCGGTACGCAACCTGTCCGTAGGTAGGAACGCGAGTGCGCCAGTTGCGGGGATCGCTCCCGATGAAGTAGTTGACCTTGCCCGGCAGCTCGCCGGTTCCGGTGGCCGCTGCCCGCGGGTTGCCGCCCAGCAGCTTCATCCGCAAGACTGCATCCGTCCCGATTCTGCCCTCTGACTCCCGGCTTCCGACTCGCGGCTCCTGACCCGTGGCTCCTATCTTCTTAAGCGCCAGCACCGCCGCATCGTCAGTCAAGAACAGCGTATAGCCCTCTCCGCGCGACAGAAACCGCACAGCATCTGGCGCCTGGCCGCGATTGGCTTCAAAGCTCAGAGGCAGCCGGGCGTAGACCTCCGCCATCCGATTCCGGGAAGCAAGCGGTGTTTGGGACTGCGAAGCAGGCCCTGACGTTGACGAAACGTTTGCCAGGCCGTTCGGTACAACGCCGTCCTGCGCGCGAGCAACCAGGGGGCGAGAAGCGAATGAAAGTGCGAAGAGAACCCCAAATGCGGCCCCCCCTTGAACCAGACGGCTAGGCCGCCGGTTGTTTACCACCTGCATAAATAGTCCTCCCGCGAAAGCCTTTTATGGCGACCGCGACACGTGCGCCCTCGCCGGAGGGCGCTATTGCACGTTTAGCGTTAGGCCGACCGTCTGGGTTAGGCTGCCGGCGGTGGCCGTAACCGTCAGATTGTAGGTTCCGGCCGGCGTACCCGCATTGATCGTTCCGCCGCCACTCGAACCTCCACCCCCGCAGGATGCCCACAGCAACAGCAACCACGCAACCGAAGCCATCAGCGCCCAAGCTCGAAGGCGACCGCCTTTCGAGCGCGACGTCATCCTGGCCAACCCTAGCGCCCCGAGCAGCCCGATTGCCGCCAGCCAGAGCGCTGGCGTGGCGAGCGGCCGGCCCGTCGGGGGAGGTGAGGTCCAAAGCTGGTGCGGCGCCTCGGAGGCGGCAGTGGTGGTTACGGCAACTGCCACCATGGTCTTGCTTGAACCGTTGAGGGTCACCGACTCTGGTGAGGCAGTGCAAGTGGATCCTGTCAGACCGGCCGGCTCCGTACAAGTCACCTGGGCGGTCCCGGTGAATCCCCCTTGGGTCGTGAACGTCAGCGTGTAATTGGCCGTCTGTCCGGGGGAAAGTGTAGCCGGCGGTGACGCGATCACAGAGAAGTCCTGCCCGGTACCCGTTAACGACGCCGACTGCGTTCCGCCCACGGCGTTGTCGTTCAGAGTAAGAGTCCCGGTCCGCGTTCCACCGGCGATCGGCTTGAAGGTCACGCCGAGGGTACACGTTCCACCGGCCGCTACCGCCGCGCTAGTGCCACACGGGCTGGTTCCGCTCCCCCCCACCGTGAAGTCACCCGTGGCAGTGATCTTTGTGAAGCTAAGACTCGCGTTCCCGTTGTTGGTGATGGTGACTGACTGCACCGGGCTGGTGGTACCCGAGAGCTCTGCCGCGAAGGTCAGAGCCGCCGGCGAGAGGCTCGCTCCGGCTCCGATCCCCGTTCCCGTAAGCGCCACCGTATGCGGGCTGCCGGAAGCATTGTCGGTCACCGTCAAATTCCCCGTGCGAATCCCGAAGTTCGTGGGCTTGAACATCACCGCCACCGTGCAGGTCGCTGAGGGTTTCAGTGATGTGCCGCAAGGATTCGAAGCCAGCGCGAAGTCGCCGCTGGCGGCAATGCTGGTCAGCGTCAGCGTGGCCGTGCCGGAGTTGGTGAGCGTCACGTCTTGCGCAGCACTCTCCGCGCCGACGTTTTCGGTGGCGAAGGTCAGGCTCCCGGGCGCCAGCATGACCGCGGGCGCCGTGCCAGTGCCCGTCAGGGCGAGCGTTTGCGTGGTCGGGATGGCATTGTCGGTCACAGTCAGGGTGGCGGAGCGGGCGCCGCTGGAAGCGGGTGCGAAGGTGACGCTGATGGTGCAAGTCTTTCCCGCCGCCACCGAGGAGCCGCAACTATTGCTCTCACCAAAGTCGCCACTGTTGGTTCCCGTGATCGCGATGCTGGTGATATTCAGCGCCGCCGTCCCCGCGGTACTCAAGGTCACCATCTGGACGGCGCTGGTTGTCCCGACTGCTTGACCGGCGAAGGTGAGGCTGGTCGGAGACAAGCTGGCGGAAACAGCGCTGCCGGTGCCCGTCAGGCTCACAGTCGCGCTCGCCGAGACTCCGTTGTCGCTGTAACTGACGGTCAGCGTTCCGCTGCGGCTGCCCGCCGCCGTGGGCGCGAACGCGACGGTGATCGTGCAGCTCGCGTTTGCGGCCAGTGAGGTGCCGCAGTTATTCGTCTGGGAAAAGTCACCCTTAGTGGTCACGGTCGGGCTGAGCGTAACCGAGCCGGTGTTCGTGAGCGCAACCGTCTGGCCGGCGCTGGTGCTCCCCGTCAACTGGGTTGAAAACGTCAGGCTCGTGGGCGAGATCGTAGCCGCCAGGACCGTCCCCGTCAGGCTGACGGTCTGCGTATTCGGGCTGGCATTGTCTGTGAGGGTCAGCGTTCCAGTGCGCATACCTGCTTGCGACGGCTTGAAGGTCACGTTGATGGTGCAAGCCGCTCCGGCCGACACCGAACTCCCGCAGTTGTTGGTCTGGCTGAAGTCTCCGCCGTCGGTTCCCCCGATGGCGATGTTGCTGAGGGTCAGCGTAGCATTGCCCGTGTTGGTCAGCGTGATCGCCTGCGGCGCGCTGCTGGTGTTGAGGATCTGGCCGCTGAAAGTCAGGCTGGTCGCGGAAAGGCTGGCCGCGGGCTGGGCCCCGGTGCCGGTCAGGCTGGCGGTTTGCGGGCTCCCCGCACCACTATCCGACACCGAGATGCTGGCTGTCCGGCTGCCCGTGGCGGCCGGTGTGAAGATCACGCTAACGGTGCAGCTTGCGCCCGCGTTGAGGCTTGATCCGCAAGTATTCGTCTGGCCGAAGTCGGCCGCATTGGTTCCGGTAATGCTGACGCCCGTGATCGAGAGGGTCGCTCCGCTCGTATTGCTGAGCGTCACCGTCTCAGACGCGCTCGGGGTGCTCAGCAGCTGATCGCCGAAGTTCAGACCGAAAGGCGAAAACTCCAGCGCCGGCGCCACTTGCTGCAGAAGGGAGACCGTGTTCGCCGAGCTGTTTGCCGTCGCTACGTCCAACAGGCCGTCACGGTTGAAGTCTCCCACAGCCAGGGCCACCGGAGAGGTGCCGGTCAAATAGGAGGTCGCGGTGGCGAAAGTGCCGGTTCCGGTTCCGAGCAGTAAGGAAATGTTGTTGCTTCCCTGGTTTGCGGTCACAAGGTCAAGCTTGCCATCGGCGTTCACGTCGGCCGTCGCAATCGCGACCGGCGTCGTCTCTGTCGAGCCCACACTGTAGGTCACGCCTGGGGAGAAGTTTCCCAAACCATTGCCAAGAAATACGGAGACCGTACTGTCGGTGGAATTGACCACGGCCACATCCAGATTGCCGTCCCCGTTGAAGTCACCGGCCACGATTCCGCGCGGACTGATCCCGGTGGCGGGCGTAACCCCAGTGAGCACGTTGAAGGTGCCGTCGCCATTCCCGGTCAGGACGCCGAGGGACCCTGGAACCGCGCTGCCTGTGGTAGTCGGGTTGGTATTTACCTGCACGAGATCCAGCTTGCCGTCATTATTGAAGTCTCCGATGACCACGGAAACCGGTCCGGTTCCGGCGTTGGGGAGCGCCGACGTCGCGTTCAAAGTGCCGTCACCGTTGCCGAGAAACACCGCTACCACGCCGGGATAACCCAGAGTGGCATTGGATTCGGAACTCGCCGCCACCAGGTCCAGCCTGCCGTCACCGTTCAGATCAGCCACGCTGACCCAAACCGGCCCCGGATTTTCCATGGCCACCAGGGGGCCCCCGGCCTGGTTCTTGAGCGTGAAAGTGCCGTCGCCGTTGCCGAGCAGAATGGCGACTCCGCTCGGCGATGCCTGGGTGTCAATGCTATCGGCCACCGCCAGGTCCAGCTTGCCGTCGCCGTTGAAATCGCCCACCGCCAGCGCCACGGGTCCCTGTCCGCCGATGGCCGTGGTGGTGACAGCGCTGCCAAAGGTGCCGTTGCCGTTCCCAAGGTAGACTGAGACCGAGTTGTCCGTGTAATTCGCCACCGCCAGGTCCGTCTTGCCGTCGCCGTTGAAGTCGGCGCTCACGACGGCCTGTGGATTGTTGCCCGTGGTCAAGGGTGAAAGACTGCTGAAGCTAACCGCTGACAACGGGTTGGTCACCGTGAACAGAAGGACGTTCGACGGCCCGCCGCCTGGAGCCGGATTCGACACGGTGATGGTCGCCGTGCCCGTCGAGGCGATGTTGGCGGCCGGAACCGCTCCGCTCAGCTTCGTGCTGCTCACATACGTGGTGGTGAGCGGAGTTCCATTCCAGTTGACCGTCGCGCCCGAAACAAACCCGGCGCCCTGAACGGTCAAGTTGAAGCCTGCCCCGCCTTGCGACGCGCTGGTCGGCACCAGCGCCTGGCTGATGAAGGGCAAGGGGTTCGCGGTCTGAAGGGATCCGGTTCCCGACAAGGTGACCGACTGTGGGCTGTCGCCCTCGCTGTCATAGACGAAGAGCTGCCCGTTCAGCACGCCCTCGCTGATGGGGTTGAAGCTGATGCTAAAGGTGCAAGACGCTCCGGGCGCTAGCGTGCCGCCGTTTGCGCAATTGCCCTGCGGCGGCTGCAACGTGAAGTTAGCGGTGCCGGTTTGGGTGAAATTGGTCCCGTTGCTGACACAACTGGGTGAGCATCCCATCACCTGCGAGTTCGTAATGCTGACGGTGGAACTGGTGCTCACGTTCGTGAGCGTCACAGTACTGGAAGTCGAACCACCCAGACTGACGCTTCCAAAACTCAGGTTGGCAGGCGTGAGCGACACGTTGGTTCCGATGCCGGTGAGACCGATCACATGCGGGCTCCCGAGGTCACTGTCCGTCATGGTGATGGTCGCGTAGCGCGTGCCGGTGGCCGTCGGGGTGAAATTGACCTTGAGCTGGCAGGTCGCCCCCCCTCCCAAGGTGCTTCCGCAGGTGTTCGACGCAATCGAATAGTCGCCGGCGTGCGCGCCGTTGATCACGGTGCTGCTGATGGTCAGCGGCGTGCTGTTCGTATTCGTGATGGTGGTGTTTTGCGTGGTCGTGCTGGTCTGGCCCACCACCACGGTCCCAAAGCTCAGCAAGGGCGGCGTGGAGTTTATCTCCACGTAGGTTCCGGTGCCGGTTAGACTCACCGGCTGCGTCAGCACCGTGCCGACGGTGTAGAAATAGTTGATGTTGAGCGTGGCGCTTTCCGGCCCGGCCTGCGACGGCGCGAAAGCTACCGTAAGGGTGCAGTACGGAGTGTCTGCGTCGGTATTGTATTTTGTAAGGTAAGGCTGGTTTTGGGGGTTCGTGACGCAGTTATCGGTTTCAGAAAAGTCGCCAGCGTTGGGACCGGTGAAGGTGAACGCGTTCTGGTTTTGGGTGTTAGTGCCGAAGGTCAGGCTGGTCACCTGGTTATAATTGGTGACCATCACCGTGGCTCCCGGTCCCGGAGACGGCGGATTGGTCACAAGCTGAGACTTGCCGAAGTTCACCGCGTTGGTCGAATTGGGCGGACAAGTGCGCGGCGTCAACGTGACGGGACCGATAGGATTTTGGTTGAAGTCAAAGGCGTCGGTCGTCATGTCGTTGGCGTTGGCATCGCGCTCAGTCAGCGAAGGCAGGCCGTAGCGATCCTCCACCATCTTGAGGAACGAAGCGAATTCATATTGGGTATTCGAAATATATCCCGCCTTGGCGTAGGGTGAGATCATGATCAGCGGAACCCGCGGCCCAAGGCCATACTGATCGAGCGCCGGCGGCGGAACGTGGTCGTAGAACCCGCCGAAGTCGTCCCAGGTCAGGAAGATGGCCGTCGAGTCCCAGTAGGGCCCGGTCATCACGGCATTGATCTGATTAACCGTCCAGTTCTCTCCGTTACAGGTCGACCAGGTAGGATGCTCGTCTTCAGAGCCCGGCGCGATCACCCAGCTCACGGCCGGGAACGGATTGGCGGTCCCGCTCGTTGTGCACCCGGGCGACGTCGGCGGGCAGGCATCGACGACAAACTGGGTATCCAATTCAGTCGCGCAGGACTGCGTGACCGCGCACATCCCGTTGCTGGCACTGCTCCAATAGTCGGAGAAGCGGATGTGACTCACCGCGTCGTAAGCGTTAAAAGGCGACCCGGCCTGGGAGTAGTAGTTCCAGGAGATCGGCGCGGAGGCGTTGTTCAGCAAGTCTGCCAGGGTTTGAAAATCGAAGCAGGGATACTGGTAGGTGATGGTGCCGCTGGCATCGAGCACCGGAACCGTGGCCCCAGGCACCGAGTCGCAACCCCAGGTAGCCCCCATCGAAGGGATATCGATGGCGCCGCCGCTGGTGGCCGCGATCGTATAAAGGTGGTTGGGAAAGCTGGTGCCGCGGATGGAGGAGAACATATTATCCGCCAGCGCGAAGTCCTGGGCGTACGCCCAGTAGTTCGGGATCGTGGTCTGGTTCTGCTCTGAAAAGCAGAGGAGATCGTTGTCGGCGGTGCAGGTACCCTCGGTAAGTATCAGGTCAAATGCATCCATCTTGCCGTTGTCCATGGCGATGGTGGCGAGAGGGTAAGTGTGGCCAAGGTCGCGGGGCGTGCGGTCTGGAGTGACGCCGAGAGTGCTCACCTGCTGGCCCGTCGAGATGGTCGCGAGGTTTCCGGGAGGCGTGTTGGCCCCCGGAAACTGTCCGAACATCTCGTCGAAGCTGCGGTTCTCTTTGACAATGAAGACAATGTGCTGGATGCAGCCGGCAAAGGTGCCGTCGCAGGAGCTCTGGTTGGGTTTGGCAGGGTTCTTCTGCTGCTTCGTCCGGTTGTCATTCCGGGCGGAGTCGTTGCCCTGGCTGGAACTCGGGGTGGAAGCGCCGCCTTCTGCAGGATTTTGAGCTTGGGTGCCGGCTTTGGCCGGTTCTTCAGCTTGCGGACTCTGTGTAAAGACTGCAAGACCCGTGAAAAGAACAACAACCCCGAAGGCCGCCCGCGAAGGGCGGTGCCGAACGCACTTCATTGAATAATTTCTCCCTGCATTTAGGCCCTTTGAGCATAAATGAATCCCTAACGGCGACTGGCCGCAATAATGTAAAGCCGTTTGATCATGGTAGGGGCCAGCAAGGCTGTGTGTCAAGTTGGATGGAGGGTATTACACCGTGCTGCAATAAGCAGCTCTGTGTGTTGACCACTGGGCCATCGAGAAGCTCGCCGGGCATGGTGTTGGTTAAATTTGGACCCTCATGGGCCCCGAAACGGGAATTTTGGGTGGCGCATACATCGTCTTGTGATGTATGCGATCAAGGCGTCCTGTCCAACGCCAGAATTGGCGGTAGCCACGGCGAGCGGGAATTGACCCACGATTGACCCACGATTGACTTGAGTTCCCAACCCCTGCGCCTCATCATCACCCTAACCAGTCGCGACCGGCCGGAGCCACCGGAGATTGAGGGGGAGCCGTCCGCCTGCGCGGAGCTCCGAAGGAGAACCCTATGCCGCTGGTCAAATCCCCCGTCCTGACCCCCACCAAACTGGCCGAGAATCGCGCCAAGGCCTTGAAATCCACCGGACCGGTCGGACCGGGGCAAGCGCCGCAGCCGAGCCTGGCCGCTGCCGATCAAGAGCGCAGGGGCCCGGACTTTTCAGGCCCGGAGACCCCAGGTCTGGTGGCTGACGAACGAAGCCACGATGTTTATGAAAGCAAAAGGCTTGCAAAAATGTCTCGACGGCGACGGTCCCGCCCGGGGTACGAGACCGCGCCGCATGGCATTGGATCGCGGAGGCCCCAAAGGGTCGGGGGAGAAAGAACCGCAAACCTGTGGTGCCGGCCCTCCCGACGCCGCCCCAACCGTCGTTCTCAGGGGCTGGCCCAAGCCCCGTCCCAAGCCCTGGCCCAAGCCCCGTCCCAAGTCCGCCCCCAAGCCTTCACCCAGGCCTTTGCCCAAACCGGGGGAGTGACAAACGAAGCCACGATCTTACAGAAAACAAACGACTTCAAAAAATGTCTCGCAATTCCATTTTGGCGAAGCCTTGGGGAAAGGACGCTGGACCGTAGAAGTGATGCGGGCGGTTCATCGCCCAATTCTGGTCCTCGATATCGCATACATGACAAGAAACGATGTATGCGCCACCTGATATGCGCGCGAGGTGTGCGCCACCCGGGAGAATTTCGCTACCGTTGTAGCGGCGGACTTCAGCCCGGCAGGCCTAAAGGCCGGCGGGTGGAAATTAAAAGCCGTGCAGCAGCCTGTGCCATAATGGTAGCGGAGTAACCGTTGACGCCGAAGAGTCGTCATAGGCACGGGAGGAAAACATGAATCGCATTCGCACGGCCATCGTTTCACTGCTGCTCGCCACGGTTTTCGGAGTCCTGGGCGTTTTGGCTGCCGGAGACGGCGTTCCCCAGGTGGGACAGCCTGCGCCCGATTTCACCTTGCCCTCGCAGGACGGGAGCAACATCAGCCTCAAGGATTTTCGCGGCAAGTGGGTGGTGCTGTATTTTTATCCCAAGGACATGACGCCCGGCTGCACCATCGAGGCTCACAATTTTCAGCAAGACCTTCCCAAGTACGATCCCTATAACGCTGTGATCGTGGGTGTGAGCGTGGACACGACGGACAGCCACAAAGAGTTCTGCGCCAAGGAAAGCCTCACTTTCAAGCTGCTGGCCGATCCCGACAAAAAAGTGGTGGAGGAATACGGATCGCTGCGCACCATGGGCGATATGAAGCTGGCGGCGCGCAATACCTTCCTGATCGATCCGCAGGGCAACATCGCCAAGGAGTGGATCGGCGTGAATCCCACCCATCACAGCGAAGAAGTCCTGGCGGCGCTGGCTCAACTGACCAGCAAGAGCTAGTATACTAGGCTAGAGCTGAGGAGAACCGGCCGGTCACGGCAGGAGAAACCTGGGCCGTTTCTCCTCCCCGACACGCGAGACCTCTGCTCCACTCTCTCTAACCCGTCTTTTTTCTCTTGTCGCGCGTCACTGCCACAACTTCTTTGACACCCGGTCCACCCTGTGAAAAGATAACGCCGGAGAAACCACGTGCCATCGAATCGTTTGGCCAAGCTCGTTCTGCTTCTGACCGTCCTTCTGGTGATCATCGTACCCTTGCTGACCGGCGGCCTCGACCTGATCGTCGACTGGCTTTGGTTCCGCCAGGAAGGCTTCGGAATCATTTACTGGACGCTGCTCAAAGCTCGCATCGATCTCGGTACGCTGGCGGCGCTCGGGGTGCTGCTGGTGGTGGGCGGAAACGTGCTGATCGCGCGCGGCCTCGCCCGCCGGCATGGATACCGGCTTTACGGGGAGCTGATCGAATTTCCGCTCTTTGAGCGCTTCGCGAGCCTGTTTGAGAGGCTGATCGCCTTGGCGGTAGTGCTGGTAGCGTGGGCGGCCGGCGAGTGGAGCAGCAGTTACGCTTTCAATTACCTCTCGGCCCGGCACGCGGTTCCCCTCGGCCAGACCGATCCCCTTTTTGGCATCGACCTCAGCTTTTACCTTTTCAAACTGCCCTTCATCAGTTTCGTTTACTCCTGGGTGTTGGTGGTGATCGTGTGTTCGCTGGTGGGCACAGCGCTGGTTTACGTGGTGAAGGGCGGCGTAACTATCACCGGGCGATCTTTCACCCTTTCGGGAGCGGCCAAGGCGCACCTGATGGTGCTGGGCGCCTTCTTTTTTTTCGCCCTGGCTTACCAGGCGCGGCTCTCAATGTATGATCTGCTGTACTCGGGGCGTGGCCTCGTGGACGGCGCCGGCTACACGGACATCCACGCCACCTTGCCGGTGCTTTGGATCCTGCTGGTGCTCACGGTGCTCGCCGGCTTGGCGCTGCTGGTGGGGGCGCGCCGCGGCCGGCTGCGGCAGGCCATCTACGTCGTGCTGGTCCTGGTCGCCGTCTGGATCGGCGGCGGCGCCATCTATCCCGAGTTCGTGCAGCGTCTGGTCGTAGGACCGAACGAGCTGGACAAGGAGCGGCCCTACATCGCCCGGTCCATCGAGTTCACACGCAAGGCTTACGCGCTCGATCGCTTCGAGGAGCACGAGTTCCCGGCCGTGGAAGACCTTTCCTCCGACGACCTCTCGCAGAACGCCGCCACGGTGGCCAATATCCGCCTGTGGGACCACGAGCCTCTGCTCACCACCTTCGCCCAGCTCCAGGAAATCCGTACCTATTACGATTTTGCGCGCGTGGATAACGACCGCTACTGGATCAACGGCGACTACCGCCAGGTTTCGCTTTCACCCCGGGAGCTGAACCCGGCCAGCCTGCCCAGCCGGAATTGGATCAACGAGCATCTCACCTACACCCACGGCTACGGTCTGTGCATGGGACCGGTGAATGAATCGACGCCGGATGGGCTGCCCGTCTTCTTTGTCAAGGACATCCCTCCGGCCTCCAGTGCGCCCTCCATCCACGTGACGCGTCCGGAGATTTACTACGGCGAGCTTCCCAATGACTACTGCATCGTGGACACGCGTCTGAAGGAGTTTGACTACCCTGCCGGAGACGAGAACGTTTACAGCAGCTACTCCGGCAGCGGCGGCCTGCCGGTGGAAAGCCTGTGGCGGCGGCTGTTGTTCGCCTTGAAATTCGGCGAGTTGAAGATTCTGCTTTCGACAGACATCCAGGACTCAAGCCGGGTGATGATCTACCGCGACATCCTCGAGCGCGCCGGGCGCCTGACGCCGTTCCTGACTTACGACCACGATCCCTACCTGGTGGTGGGCGCCGACGGATCGCTGGTGTGGATGCTCGACGGCTACACCACCTCCAGCCAATATCCCTACTCGGAGCCCGCAGGCGATCTTGGCAATTACATCCGCAATTCGGTGAAAGCCACGGTCAACGCCTACACTGGCGCCGTCCATTTCTACGTGGCCGATCCTACCGACCCGCTGATCCAAGTCTATTCCAGCCTTTTTCCCGGCGTCTTCCAGCCGCTCGATGCCATGTCGCAGGACCTGCGCGCTCACATCCGCTATCCCGAGGACTTTTTCACCATTCAGGCCTCCAAGTATGCGGTCTTTCACATGACCGATCCACGCGTCTTCTATAACAAAGAAGATTTGTGGCGGGTGGCGCAAAGCGCAGCGCGGGGGGCGAATGCGCCCATGTCGCCTTACTACACCATCATGAGGCTGCCTGAGTTGGGCACGCGGGAGGAGTTCATTCTCATGGTGCCTTTCACGCCCGCGCGCAAGGAAAACATGATCGCCTGGATGGCAGCGCGCTGCGACGTACCCAATTACGGCAAAGTGGCGGTGTTCGCCTTCCCCAAGCAGAAACTGATCTACGGGCCGCAGCAGATCGAGTCCCGGATCGACCAGGACCCGGCCATTTCCCAGCTTCTGACGCTCTGGGGCCAGGGCGGATCGAAGGTGATCCGCGGCACCTTGCTGGTGATCCCGGTGCGCAACTCGGTGCTTTACGTGGAGCCGCTATACCTGACGACGGAGAACGGGCCGGGCCTGCCGCAGCTCAAACGCGTGATCGTTTCGTATGCCGACAAGGTGGTGATGGAGTCCACGCTCGATGCCGCCCTCACCAATATTTTTGGCGGACCGGCGGGCGCTACTACCTTGGCAGGCGCTGCAGGCGCCGCGGCTGCTGCCCCGGGGACGGCCGGCGGGGCAACGCCGGCCGGTGCCGTTTCGACCGCCTCATTACCGCCTGACTTCAGCGCTCTGGCCCGCGAGGCTCGGCAGCACTTCGAAAAAGCCGATCAACTCTTGCGGCAGGGCGATTGGGCCGGATACGGCGATGAGATGAAAAAGCTCCAGGATGTCTTACAACGCCTAGCGCCCCGGTAGTCCGCCGCCGTTGGTGACCACGCACGCGACACCCCACCTACGGCTGCTCATCGCGAAAGGGATACATTCCAATATATCGCAATGTGATATACTTGGTTGCCGATGAAATCGAAACACCACCCGAGAGTTTCACGCCTGACCAAGCGGTCCAAGAACCTGGACCGCGACCTGCTCCGGCAACTGGCGAGGTTCCGCTACCAACTGCGCCAGTTTCTCCGTTTCAGCGAGCAGGCTGCGCGCGCCGAAGGCGTCACCTCGCAGCAGCATCAGCTTCTGCTCGGGATCGCAGGCTACACGGGCCGCGAGTGGGCCACGATTAACGAGTTGGCGGAATTTCTGCAGGAGCGCCACAACGCCGTGGTGGGTCTGGTGGAACGAGCGTTGAAGCGCGGCTTGGTACGCAAGGTCCAGGGTGAATTGGACCGCCGTTTCGTGCAGGTTCATCTGACGGCCCAAGGCGAAGGCGTGCTGACACGCCTCTCGGAGCTACATCAGGCCGAGGCCGAGCGCCTGGCGCCGCGAACGTTGGCTGCCAGCCGGACCTGGGCCATCAAGCAAAGTCCAGGGAGCTAAATTTAGATGCCAAACGAGGCAAATGCAACCGAATTGCCCGAAACCAAAGAATTCCGGGCAGAAGACGAGAAGTCGCTCCGCGAGCTCGGCGACTTTACGACGACCTGGAGGGTCATCCCCCTCTCGCTGGTCGCAATCGGGATCGGTGTTCTCAGCGCCTTCGTGGCCCTGGCTCTGCTCCGGCTCATCGGGCTTTTCACTAACCTCTTCTTTTACCAGCGATGGAGCACTGCTTTTGTTTCCCCAGCCGGTCATCACTTAGGGGCGATGGTAATACTGGTACCGGTGGTGGGTGCTCTGATCATCGGTGTCATGGCCCGATACGGCTCGGAGCGCATCCGGGGGCACGGGATTCCGGAAGCGATCGAGGCGATTTTGATCAATGGCAGCCGGATTGAACCCCGGGTTGCCTTCCTCAAGCCCCTTTCCTCGGCAATCTCGATCGGTTCCGGCGGCCCCTTCGGAGCCGAGGGCCCCATTATCATGACCGGTGGCGCCTTCGGTTCGATGGTGGCGCAGTTCATGCATCTGACGAGTACTGAGCGCAAAACGCTGCTGGTTGCTGGAGCCGCGGGCGGAATGTCGGCGACTTTCGCGTCACCAGTGGCAGCGGTTCTGCTGGCGGTGGAACTGCTGCTCTTCGAGTGGAAACCGCGAAGCCTGATTCCCGTCGCACTCGCCAGTGCGGCGGCCGCCGCGGGACGCCGTTATATCCTCGGGATGGGGCCGCTCTTCCCGGTTCCACCACACCCAATGTTTATCGGACCCAAAGGTCTCTCCGGTTGTGTACTCGTGGGCTTGCTCGCCGGCGCACTCTCAGCCCTACTGACCCTCTCGGTGTACGCTGCCGAAGACTCTTTCGGGAAACTGCCGATCCATTGGATGTGGTGGCCGGCGCTCGGAGGTTTGGTGATCGGAATCGGGGGCTGGCTTTCTCCTCACGCGCTTGGTGTAGGGTACGACTCGATCGCGGAACTTCTGCGGGGCGACATGACGGTTCGGGTGATGCTCGGCCTTCTGGTTGTGAAGTGGATCATCTGGTCCGTGTCCCTGGGTTCGGGCACCTCCGGAGGCGTCTTGGCTCCGCTACTGATGATGGGGGGCGCGCTGGGCGGTGTCATGGCCACCGTGCTGCCCAACGAGGGCATGGGTTTCTGGCCGCTTATCAGCATGGGCGCGATCCTCGGCGGCACCATGCGCTCGCCGTTCACGGGGATTATCTTCGCCTTGGAACTCACCCACGATGTTACCGTGCTGTTGCCTTTGCTGGTGGCCGCCACGATCGCCCACGGCTTCACAGTCCTCACTTTACGCCGGTCCATCCTCACAGAGAAGGTAGCCCGGCGGGGTTATCATCTGAGCCGGGAATATGCAGTTGATCCGCTGGAAATTCTGTTCGTCCGCGAGGTCATGCGGACCAATATTGCCGTATTGTCGGCCAACATGTCTTTGAAAGAAGTGGCTGACTCCCTCCGCGGCGACCACCGGCGGAGCCAGCGGTTAATACCGGTGGTGGACGATGAAGGGCGCCTGACGGGAGTCCTGACGCGTGGCGAGCTGCAAAGCTTTCTGGACGAACGTTCGGACGAAAGTGATGGGCGCCCGCTGACCGGACTGGTGCGAGCGAATCCAGAAAAGGCCTATCCCGACGAACCGCTGCGGGCTGTGGTGAACCGGATGGCGGAGACTGGGCTCACGCGGCTTATGGTCGTCGAACGTAACGATCCCAGCAAGCTGGTGGGGATTATCTCGCTGAACGACTTGTTGCAGGCTCGAGTCCGCAATCTGCAAGAGGAACGTCGTCGCGAACGCGTCTTGGCCGTACGCCTGTTCTTCCCTTTTCGATCCCGGAGGCAGCGTACCGGTTAAATTCGACCATATTGCAGAGTATAATTCGCTGGCCAGGAATACCGCGGTGTCGACGCTGCGCCGGCAAACATCTTCCAAAACCAATTGACGCTGCCGATTCAAGGCGCGGTCATTCGCCTTCCCAAAATCGTCCGATGGCTTGCTGTTACCTGCTACAATGGGGCAGGTGACCAGGAGTCTGTCCGAGAACGGAAGATCCGTCTGGAAGGCGGAGTTGCTCCTGCCGGGAAGCTGGCGCGGAGCGACCTGCGTGCTGCTTTCCGACGGCCGCCACCACCTCGTGGTTGACACGGGCATGCCGCACGAGGCACCTCTGATCCTCAACGCGCTCGAGCAGCGCGGTCTCCAACCTTCGGACGTGACCGCTCTCATCAGCACCCACTTTCACGTCGACCACATCTTGAACAACTCGCTCTTCCCTCACTGCCCCATTTACGCAAGCCAGCGCTCCTACGATTGGTGCTGTTCACTCTACTCGGACCTTCAGGACGATCTCCATTGGGAGAAACTCGTCCTCAAGTACTACCCCGAAACGCTTGACTATGAGCGCGCCCGGGAATTGATGGGCAAGCTGAGGAAGCTCGGTCTTCGCATGTGGGACCGAAGGCGCATGGGCGCGCCCGAGCAGTTCGTGTGGATCGAAAACCACTCTCTGCCGGAGGGCCTCGTGGCGCACATCACGTCTGGCCACGTGCCCGGGCATCTCTCGGTGATCGTGCCCAACGGCGCGGAGCCCACGGTGATTGCGGGCGACGCCTTGCTGAGCCGCGACCACGATGACCAGATCCTTACCATGATCCCTTACAACCGTGAAGAGTTCCGTCGTGACCGCGAGGGCATTCTCTCCATGTCGGGCCGCATTCTGCCCGGTCATGACGAGCCGTTTACGGCGAAAGAAGCCCGGGTCTCGGACTAGCCGGGACTCCCGCAGCGCCATCCCCGGCCCCCCTGGGAAGCGAGCATCTCCCTGTGAAACCCAGGCGCGAAAGGGGCCGGTTTCAACCCAAGCCGTAAGGAGCGTCTTCGCTCAGTGCGACCCGGAGGCATCGAGTTGCTCCACATACTGGCGCAGCGCATTGGTGATCTTCAAGGCGAGCTGGTCTGGGGTCACCCCGTGGACCTGGAACTCAAGTGTTGGACCGGGCGCTGGCGGCGCCGCGTTTTGATCGGGCTTTTTGTCGAGCAGGGCGGCGCTCCACAACCTCGCGCCGGAAATCCAGTCGACAACATCGATTGAGGTTTCCTGCGGCTTGCCTTTGGGCTCTTTCTTGGGCAGCGGAACTCCGTGCCGCTCCCGATACTCCGTCTGCTTCTCCGGAACGTTGGCGCTGATCTGAAGGTCGACGCCTTCGGGGTTGCTGGTCACCTTGTATCGGCCCCAGACGCGCAGGTCTTCCTGCAGCCATTTGTCGAGGTTATCCGGCATGGGCGCGACATAGATCAACTTTCCCGTCACGAGGCGGTTCGGCTGCGGTGCCGCCGCCTGCCGAGCGTCCGCCTGCCCCAGTCCTACCGTGACCAGAGCGCCTAGCAGTGCGAGCCCCTTGCCAATAACGGACGTACGAAGGCGCGTCATGGGGAAAACCTCGTCAACCCTCCTTCGCAAAGCCCCATTTTACAATAGTATGCCTCCCGCCAGGCGCAGGCACGGGGGCCAATTTCCCGATTGACAGGTCGGGCTCATGAGCACGGTGACTTACCTAGCCTATCATACTTGGCTAGTTATCGAAGGAGTAAGACCTCGAGCGCGCTCCGAAGCTCAGGGCGCATTCGCTTTCACCAGGCCGTTGGCTTCGGTGAGAACAAACATGTGATCGTCGGCCGTGGTCGGATTGGGGGCGCGCTCCGAGATCCCGGCGAAGACCACGAACTCGTCGGAACTCGGGTCATAAATGCCGGACTGAAAGTAAACCTGCGAACCGACGTGGGTTGGCGAAAGCACGGTCCAGGTCGGGGTGCCACCGGCGCCGCTGGCGTTCTCGAGCACCCACGTATCCCCTAGGATCCCCGAGGTCGTGAATCCGCTGTTGACGATCATGCGGTCGTTGGTAGCATCGTAGCCGGAGGCCGCGCCATAACGCGCAGCAGGGGCCGTCCCCGCCGGAGACTTCTTGCTCCAGGAGGAGGTTTTCTTGGTCCCGTTGGCGCCCGAAAGCACCCACACGTCGGAAAGCTCGGTGCCATTGGTTCCGCCATACAGCACCAGACTGTTGCTGGAGGAGTTGTAGGCCGTGGCCGCATAGGCGCGCGCGGGAGGAAGGCTTCCGGTGGGAGCCAGCTGCCTCCACTTCGGCGTGCCGCCCAGGCCGTTGGCGTTATTCATCACCCACACGTCCCCTAGGTAGCCGCCGTTGCAGTTGCTGCCGCCAAAAATGATCAGGACGTTGGTGGTGGGATCGTAGGCTGCCGAGTGGCCCGTCCGCGCCGAAGGCAGCGTGCCACCCGGACTGAGTTCGTTCCAACTCGGGGCGCCCCCGGCGCCGTTCGCGTTCTCGAGCACCCAGACGTCGTTCGCGCAGGGGGAAGGGAACCCTTTGGCGCCGCCAAAGACAACCATCCGGCTGTTGACGGAGTCGTAGACCGCGCTGTGGCCGGACCTCGCCGCAGGCGCTGTGCCACTGGGAGTCTCGAAGCTCCATTGCAGCTCGCAGGTAGGGGTACAGGTGTCCGTTATGGCGTTAAGGCTCACCCATACGTCGTTGTAATTGATCGTGCCGAGGTCTGTTCCCCCGAAAACGATCATCTGGTCGGTCGCCGGGTCAAAAACCGCTGTGTGCTGGTCGCGCGGGCCGGGACCGTAGGGTACCCACTGGGCGAAGGACGACGCCACCGAAAGACCCGCCCCGAGAATCGTCCCCAGGGCCAAGATTGCGAACCTTCGACCTCTCCTCATACAGCACTCCTTGGGAACAGTCTTGTTCTCACTTAGCAGTTTCACCCTTCGTTTCGGCTCGCATAATGGGCCAATGCTCACAGCCCGTTGGCGCCGTTGAGCACCCAGACGTGGTCATCGGTCGGATTGCCGTTCACCGAACTCGGAATCTTTCCCCCAAAGACGACCATCTTGTTTGCGGCCGGATCGTACACTGCGACCTGCAAGCTTCGCTGCTGTCCGGTTCCGCCGGAAACGGTCAGAGTCCATGAGGGAGTGCCTCCCAACCCATTGGCGTTCACCAGCACCCAGGTGTCGGAGAGGCTACCTTTGCTGGTGTTGCTGCCTCCATAAACAATCATTCGATTGTTGGTCGCGTCATAGACGGCACTCTGGCCGGACCGCGCCGAAGGCTTGGTCCCGCCCGGAGTTAACTGTACCCAGGCCGGGTTCCCGCTGACGCCGCCGGCATGCGTCAGCACCCACAAGTCTCCGTAGGGGGTGCCGTTCGAGCCGCCGAACACGATCATGCGGTCGTTCACGGGATCGTAGACGGCGCTGCTGAAGGCCCGCACCCCAGGAGCGGGTCCTGAGGGAGAGAGCTGAGTCCAGACCGGCGTACCGCCCAGACCGTTCGCGTTCTTGAGCACCCAGACGTCGTTGTAGTAAGTCGTGCTGCAATTGTTTCCGCTAAACACGATCATCTCGTTGTCAGTCGAATCGTACACCGCGGTATGACTGTAGCGCGCGGCCGGAGGGCCGCCCGTCGGGCTGAGCTTGAGCCAGGCCGGGGTGCCGCCGACCCCGGCCGCGTATTCGAGAACGTGGGCGTCATTCAGGCAAGGGGCCGGGGTCGAAACTCCCTGTGCACCGCCAAAGACAACCATGCGGAGGTTAACCGAGTCGTAGATCGCCGTGTGTCCGAACCGGGCGGATGGGATCCCGCTCAAGTTCGCCAACGGCCGCGTCCATTGCAAAGCGCAAGGAGGCAGGCACGCCCCCGTGGTGACGTTGTTCGCCCACCAAAGATCGTCGTAGTTAAGCGAGGTATCCGTATGCTGACCCCCAAAAATCACCAGAGTGTCTGAGGCGGAATCGTAAATGCCGGCGGACTGATACCGCGCCGAAGGGCCGTACTTATCCCAAGTTGAAGTCTGTGCGAAGTGGGGCGGCGCGCCAAAGCAAAGGGCGATCACCCCCGCAAGCACGGCGGTTGCCAGGTTCTTTCCTTTCATCGCCTGCCTCCGATCAACAGTAAGCCACCAAAATTGAATCCGTTGTGGGCCGCGGCTGCTCCCGGTCTCCACGCCTCAAGGTTCACTTCCGACGGTAACCCAGGCTGTCAATCTCTATCAAGTCTCGATCGAGTTAATTCACAACTGGATGACAGCGGCCTGTTCTTGATTCTGAGAGACATTTCTTTTGACCACCCCACCTTGGCGGGAGCTGACAGTTCAGGCCAGCTCGGCTACAATAGCTCTCGGTCCGTTGCTGACCCAAGAGTGATCTCATGCCGATCTTTGAGTATCGATGTCGAGAGTGCGGCTCCCAATTCGAAAAAATTCTGCTCTCGGCCGCTGAGCCGGTTAAGTGCGAACACTGCCAGAGCTCCGAGCTTGACCGTCTGCTTTCGGTGTTCGCCGTTTCGGGCCCTGCAAGTGCCGCTTCCGAGGCCGGCCCCTGCCCTTGCGGAGCTCCCCGGCGCGGCATGTGCGGCGAGTGAAAGACCGCGCTCGCGGCGCACGCTCTTGCGTGTGGTCCTGAGCGACTTCTTGAGATCTGGCAGTCGGCACTCACGGATCTTGCTCCTTCCTATCTGCGTTTTCTCCGTCCCCCGCGACCACCCTTTTCCGCCCGGCGCTCCGAATGGCCCGCGCCCTTGCCTCCATCCGTTCGGCTTCGAGATGCCGCCCGTCTTTGCGCAGGAAGCTCGCATAGCGATCAAGGTTGGGCACCAGATCGGGATGCTGGATCCCCAACGTGCTTTCCCGGATCTCGAGTACGAGGCGAAGCAGCGCCTCTGTCTGAGCCAGCTTGCCGGTTTCACTGTAAAGCTCCGCCAGGGTACTGAGCCCCGGAACCAGGGCGGGATGTCCTTCACCCAAGGCCTTCTCTTCGATCGCGAGCGCCCGGCGCAACAGTGAGGCGGCCTCACCCCGGTCTCCGAGCTGGCGCTCTACCAGCGCCAGACGTTCCAGCGTCCGGCCCACTTCGGGGTGTTCCGGACCGCCGCCCTCCTCCCAGATTCCGAGCGCGCGTTGGTGCAGCCTCTCCGCTTCATCAAGCCTTCCTTGCGCTTGGACCACCTCAGCCAAGTGGTTAAGGTCGACGGCCACGGCGGGATGTTCGGGCCCAAAGCGAGCTTCGTCCAGGGCCAAGATTCGTTTCCAGCAGAGTGCCGCTTCTGTATGACGCCCCTGCTCGGAGCTCGTCTCGGCGAGCCGCTCGAGGGTCGGAACCACAGAGGAATGCTCTGCTCCAAAGGTCCTCGTCTTGATGACAAGGATGCGGCGATAGACCTGTTCGGCTTCCGCGTGACGGCCTTCCAAAGAACAAACCAGCGCGAGCTGGTTGAGCTTGAGGAGAAGCCCGGGATGGATCTCGCCCACCTCCGCCTCGCGCGCGGCCAGCCAGGAACGGAGTGCCTTCTCGAGGCCGCCGTCGTCGATCCCCTGTAGCGCCTCCTCGGCCGTCTCGGGCTCAGCCGGTCTTTCCGCCGGCCGATTGTCTGCTTGACCTGCTGCGGCAGCGCCGGAAATCACGCTGGGCTCTTCGGGAATGGGCGGAAGCGGCGCCGCGATCTCTTCCGGCTCGGAGGTGCGCAACCCCGCGTCGGGAGTGGATGGCTCGGAGGCAGCCGAAGGTTCGGCGGCAGGCGGAATCTCGAGGGCCGAGTCGGCCTCAGCCGAGGTTTGCGCAACCTCCTCGTCTGCCTGAATCTCGAAGAGGGAAACTTCGGAAGTTTCGTCTCGCGGGACCTCGACGGCCAGCGCCGGAGTGGGCGGAAGGCCGGTCAGAGCGACTTCGTCGACGCCCAGCGTGTCCGCTTCGGCTTCGGCGAACGACGGTTCAATGGGCAAAGTCGCGAGGGGCAAAGCTCCGGGGACGGATTCTTTCACTAGCGTAGGCGCGGGTTCCGCCTGAATCGGTGCGGGCTCAACAGCTTCCAGGACCAGCGGCCCTGACATGACTGATTCCGGGAAGGGTGTGAACGGAATCGGGGAGTCTGGCGCAGATGGCGCCGCCGCCGGCGGTTCTGACAAGGGCTCGCGGGCTGTCAGATCGGGTTGCTCTGCGGCGGGTTCAAGGACCCGTGGACATTCCAGCGCTGCATCGACGTGAGAGATCGCTGGCTCAAGGTCAGTCGTGGCGCCTTCCGCTTCAGCCGCTTCGGGCTCAGGCGAAGGCGGCTCCAGAGCGGCCGCTTCCAAGGCCTCCGGTTCGCCCACGGACGCCTGACTCGCAACAGAACTCTGCGCCTCGTTTCCAGGCACGGCGCTCTCAGCCACCGTGGGGGCCGCCGAATCAGGAACCCCGTCGCCTGCAAGAGGGGGCTCAAGAGCCTTCTCGAACGGCTCGACAGCCGTGGAAGCAGTTTCGAGCTCACTCGCGCCGGGCGTAGCGGGCGGTTCTCCAGCTTCGGCGCGAGCGGCCTCCTCACGCGCCTGCTGGAAGGCCCCGCGCATCGCAAAGCGAGGTTGAGGGCGCTCTTCATCCTCGCCTAGCACGGCTTTGCTCACCGCCATGAGTTCTTCGGAAAGATCGCGAATCTCGATGTCTGACAGCGCACCGCCGGCCGCCTCAGAGGCCAAGTCCGCGTAGCCCGGATCGGATTCGACGCCCTGCCCTCCCGCTTGCCCGCAGATGCCGATGGCCCGCGCCCGGCTGAAAAGACGTTCCGCCTCAGAATTCCTCCCTTGACGTAGCGTGAGCTCGCCGAGATTCTCCAGAATCACGGCTACCTCCGGATGGAAGGGGCCGAGCGTCCTCTGCTTGATGGCCAACGCCTGCTTGAAGAACGTCTCCGCCTCCGCCATGCGGCCCATAGCAAAGCAGACACTGGCCAGGTTATTGAACGACGTTCCGACGTGAGAGTGCTCCTGCCCGGTACTCGCAACTCCGATGCGGAGGGCGCGGGTGAGCAAGGGCAGCGCGTCGGCGTATTGACCTTGCACCCGGTAGACGAGGGCGAGGTTGTTGAGGCTGGTGGCCACCACCGGGTGGTCGCGGCCCAGGGAGTATTCCTCAATATCGATGGCATTGCGGTAGATCGGAGCCGCCTCACGGAAGCGCCCTTGCGCGGCGTAGACGGCGGCCAGGTTGTTGAAAATCTGCGCCGCGCTCAAATCATCGGAGCCCTGAGCTTCCTCGCACAGAGCGAGCGCCTGGACGAACAGGGGTTCGGCCTCGTCGAGTTTTCCACGGGCGCGACAGGCCTCACCCAGATCGTTCAGTGTTGTGCCCAGGCGGGAGTCCCCGCGGCCGAAGGATCGGGCTTCCGCCAGGGCCGCTCGATAGGCGTCCTCGGCCTCGGCATACCGGCCCTGGTTGTAGGCCCGATGGCCGGCTTCAATTGCCGCCTGCCAGACTGACAGATTCGCATCCGATTCCGGAGCCAGGAAACGAGCACCGGGCAAGAACCACCGGCTGAGAAGATCGAAAATCAACGGTGAGCTCCGCGAGCCACAGTCAAGACGTGGCCCTCAGGCGTCCTATCTTATCAGCTTGTCGAGCCGGGTTGAAGTGCTCACGGTGTTGTGTGGTGCGGTGTATGAACCGTCCTAACCCGCCTAGACGATCACCCCCTTCACCAAACCGGTCAGGCGGCTTCACGTCCTGACGGCGCCGAGATTCGACCCACCTCCGGGCCATCTGTGAAGTCCATGCGGACCGGTAATCTGTCGACCTACGGCGGAAGCAATCGTTTGAGAGCTGGATTGCCGCCTGCGTGGGAATCACTGGATCCGAACAACTGATCCGAAGTGAAACCAGCCCCTTTCCCCAAGGCTTCGGCAAAATGGAATTGCGAGACATTTTTTGAAGTCGTTTGTTTTCTGTAATATCGTGGCTTCGTTCGTAGCTCCCGCGGTTTGGGCGCAGGCTTGGCCGCGGGGTTGAGCCGGGGCTTGGGCCAGGGCTTGGGACGGGGATTGGGCCAGCCCCTGAGAACGACGGGTTGGGGCGGCGTCCGGAGCCTCGACCGGGCGGCACCACAGGTTTGCGGTTCTTTCTCCTCCGACCCTTTGGGGCCTCCGGGATCCAATGCCATGCGGCGCGGTCTCGTACCCCGGGCGGGACCGTCGCCGTCGAGACATTTTTGCAAGCCTCTTCTTTTCATAAACATCGTGGCTTCGTTCGTCAGCAGCCGGGCCTGAAAAGTCCGGGCCCCTGCGCTCTTGATCGGCACCGGCCAGGCTCGGCTGCGGTGCTTGCCCCGGTCCGACCGGTCGGGTGGATCTCCGGGCGTTGGCGCGATTCTCGGCCAGTTTGGTGGGGGTCAGGACGGGGGATTTGACCAGCGGCATAGGGTTCTCCTTCGGGGCTCCGCGCAGGCGGACGCCTCCCCCTCAATTTCCGGTGGCTCCGGCCGGTCGCGACCGGGTAAGGTGATCATGAGGCGCGGGGGTTGGGGACTCAAGTCAATCGTGGGTCAATTCCCGGACGCCGGTAACTCGACGAGCGTCTTTTCTCGTCGTGGGCTCTTGCGGCCGTATGAGGAACAAGAGGCCCACGGCGGGAGACAGCGCTCGCCGTGGCTACCGCCAATTCTGGCGATCGAGAGCGCGCCTTGATCGCATACATTACAAGACGATGTGTGCGCCACCCGAGAGGCTCGATATCGCATGAGTCAAGAAACGATGTATGCCCCACCCTAAGAAGCTCGTCATCGCGCCGCGGAGAGCAGAGACTCGACCCCACGCCGCAAGGCCTCGTCGCCTGCGCAAGGAGCGGCCTGCCCTTCGCTTATCGTCGCGAAGTCGGCGGTTTTCTCGACGTGCAGGCAGCTCGCGTGATAACATTTCCAGGATGTTCGCTGCCTCGGTGGTTTTCGGTGGGTGACAACCCGCGTCCCGTGAGGGGCATCCGATCAATTCTGCTGAGAAATGCAGCGGGTCTGCTGAGAGTCACGGCGGGCGGTTTCAAAGCTTTCTGAAGCGCGGTTCCGCGAGCGCAGGCCAGGGCGGGGCCGTGCCCAATCTTCAGTCCTGAAAGCCGCGTGTAAGAGAGTTCGGGTCCGTATGCGAAAAGCGTCATCAGACCCCGGGGGAGAGGTTGCGCGTGACGGCTGTTGCCGCTCGTAAGAAGGTGACGACAGGCGGGTTGGCGCTCCTGGTTCTCACAGCCGGGCTCCTCTTCGCCCCACCGGTTCAAGCAGGGCGACAGACCCCTTCCGGAGGGCAGGCGGCCGCGCCTACGGGGCAAGGCTCGGAGGCATCGTCCGGCCAACAGAATCCAGCCTCAACACCGCCGCCTTCGACTTCCTCCTCCCCGCCGGGCGCTTCGGGTTCATCGGCCGCGCCGTCCGGAGCGCAAGCCACGCAACCCGGCGCCGGAGCTAAAGGCCAGCCGCCCGCGGGACAGGCTGGCGGAACGATTTCCAGCGGACAACAGCCACCGCAACAATCGTCCCAGCAGCCGGCACAACCCAATCCACCGGCGGGAGCGCAACCGGCTCCGGCGCAAAACCCGCCGCCCAGCAATCCGGAAGGCCTTCAGCTTGAGGCTCCGCCCGTGGCTCCGGCAGCTCCTAAACCTCCGGCCGGCAAGCAGGGCCAGCCAACGCTGGGCCAGCCGCAGCAGCCCGCTGCCGGACAGCAAGCCCCTAACGAGGTAATTCAGTCGATCAATTTTAGGGGCAACCGCCGCTATCCTTCCGCTACCCTGCAGGCGCGGATTTTTTCGCACCCTGGCGATGTCTACGACGAGAACGCGCTCGAACGGGATTACATGGCGCTTTGGAATACGGGTTTCTTTGACGACATCCGGCTGGAGGTGACCGACGGCCAGCATGGCAAGATCGTGACCTTCTTCGTGCGCGAGAAGAAGGTGGTCCGCAGCATCGACTACAAGGGTCTCAGCACGGTGACCCAATCGGACGTCCTCGACCGCTTCCGGGAGGCCAAGGTGGGCCTATCGATCGAATCACCGTATGACCCGGTGGTGGTGCGGCGCGCCGAGGTGGTCCTGCAGCAGATGCTGGCCGAGCATGGGCGCCAATTCGCCACCGTGCGGCACCGTACCCGCAACATCCCTCCCAATTCCGTAGCGCTGACCTTTGTAGTGGTGGAGGGACCCAAGGTCAAGGTGGGGGAGATCAAGTTCGTGGGCAACACCGTTTTCTCGAACGAGAAGCTCGTCCGCGCCATGAGCTACACGCGTCCAGCAGGGTTTCCGCCTATCTTCTACATCTTCCACAAGACCTACGACAAGGAAAAGGTGGAAGCCGACCTGGTAGAGCACGTCCAGGAGCTTTACCGGGAGCACGGCTATTTCTTCGCGAACCCTTCCCTGGAGTTCAAGACCCACACGGTGGACACCCAACGGTCGCCCTTCCTGTTTTTCCTCGGCCGAGGAAAAGGGAAGCGAGTGGACCTCACCATCCCCATCGACGAGGGCGCCCAGTATCGCCTGGGCCGTTTCAGCGTCCGGGGCAATAAGCTGTTCAAGACGGACGCGCTGATCAGGTCGTTTCCCCTGAAAACGGGCGACATCTTCAACATGACGAGGGTGCGGAAGAGCCTGGACGACTATAAGAAGCTCTACGGCAACTTTGGCTACATCAATTTCGTGGCTGACCCGGACATCGATCCCGACCGCCGGCGGCACATCATCAACCTGACTCTGAACTTCGACGAGGGCGACCAGTACTTCGTCCACCGCATCGAGTTTTCGGGCAACAACAAGACTCGCGACAAGGTGATCCGGCGCCAGATCCTCCTCGACGAAGGCAATCTTTTCAGCACCAGCCTCTGGGACATCAGCATTATCCGAGTGAATCAGCTCGGCTACTTCGACCAGATCAAGAAGGAAGACTACGAGATCACCCAGAACAATCAGAACAAGACCGTGGACATCCTGGTGAAGCTGAGAGAGAAGGGCAAGAACTCGATCGGCTTCTCAGGTGGAGTGAGCGGAGTCGCGGGCACCTTCATCGGGATCAACTATTCCACCAACAACCTCTTTGGCCTTGGCGAAACTTTTAGCATTCAGGCTCAAACCGGCACTTACGAAAAGCTCTATTCGCTGGGCTTCACCAAGCCTTACATTTGGGACAGGCCCATCACCGCCGGCTTCACCATCTTCGACAGCCAGTACCACTTCGATCAGGCAAGACAGATCGCGGTGGCATCGGGCGTCAATCCCAATTCGATTGAGCAGAATCCGTTCACTTCCGCCCTTTATCAGAACTTCCAGCAGAATTCAAAAGGGTTCACGGTTTTCGCGACCAGCCCCTGGCGCAAGAGCTTCGCCCGTGTCGGCCTCACGTACAGCTATTCGGACAGCAACATTGAAACCTTCAGCGCGGCCTCGCAACAGTTCTACACCTCCCTGGCCTTCGGGCAGTACAACGGGCCGAACCAGCTCTACGGAATTAAGACGAGTCAAATCGCGCCCAACTACACCTATAGCACTCTGAATGGGGCGTTGGACGCGACTCGCGGGAAGTTCATCTCGGCTTCGCTGCAGTTCGCGGGAGGGCCGCTTGGCGGGAACGTTAACACCATCCGGCCGGTCTTCGAAGGCAAGTACTACCATCCCGTTCGCAAGGGCAAGAACGTCTTGGCGTTCCACTTCATCGCCTCCACCATCGCCGGCTACGGCGGAAAAGTGCCTCCGCCGTTCTCCCGCTTTTACATGGGCGGTGACCAGGACATCCGGGGCTTTGACCCTTATACCATCAGCCCCACCGGATTTTTCCCGACCATCGGCCAAGTGTGTAATCGGGACGCGAAGGGCAACCCCATCCAGTCGGTCGGACCGAGCGGGGCGCCAACCGGAAGCTGTGGGTCCTTCACTCAATTCCCGTATTACACGCTTCAGTTCCCAGGGGGAGACACTGAATTACTCACCAACTTCGAGTACCGCATCCCGATCGTGCCCAATTATGTGACGCTCTCCTATTTCATCGACGTCGGCGTCCCGTTCATCCTGTACCAGAACCAACTCCAGTTTACGCCGACGGCGCTCAATAACATCCGGCAGGAGTTTCCCTATTTCCCCGTGCCCACCAGTTTGAAGCCTCTCGCGGCCGATAACTTCCGGCCACGCAGCTCCACCGGTCTCGAGATAGGGGTAAACCTACCCGTTGTCCACGCCCCGGTTCGGCTGTATTACGCCTACAACTGGGTGAGACTGAATAACGTCCAACTGGTGCCGCCGCAGGACCTTCCACCTCAATCGATGTTTCCAAACCAGGCCACCTATAACCAGGTCTACCAGTATTTCGCTCCGATTAGCATCCGGGAGCAGAAGGGACTGCTCGGCTTCACCGTGGCCAGGCAGTTCTGAGCATAAGCAGGTTTCACTTCTATCGTGGATTGAGTTAAAATTAAGTTTTCGCGCGAAATCACTTTGAGGAGTTTGAATGAAAAACCGACTTTTGATCTGGGCCATGCTCGCGAGCGGCCTGTCTGCCGTAACGCTCGTAGCTGGCCAGGACCCCAGCACCACCGCGCCTTCAGAGAAGATCGGCGTCGTCAGTATCCAGCAGGCCATTGCCGCCACCGGCGAAGGCAAACAGGCATTCGATCAGTTGCAGAGGAAATATGAGCCCAAGAAACAACAGCTGCAGCGGGACCAGGATGCGATCAACACCCTGCAGGACCAGTTACAGAAGCAGGGACCTACGCTGAGTGACGAAGAGCGAGCCCGGCTCACCCGCGAGTTGGACGAAAAGCAGAGGCTCTTCAAGCGTGAGCAGGAAGACGACCAGTCCGATTTTCAGGCGGACCAGCAAGAGACCTTTAACCGCATCGGTCAAAAGATGATCCATATCATCAACGACTACGCTGCCAAGAACGGCTTCGGCCTGGTGATCGATCCTATTCAGGTTCAAATGCCCATCTACTACGTAGCTAAAGGCATCGACATTACGGACTCGATCGTGAAGCTCTACGACCAGGCCAATCCTGCGCCTGCGGCGGCTGCTTCCGCGCCCGCTTCGAGCGCTGCCAAACCGGCTCAGAAGCCGGCGAAGCCCTAGTTGTCTCTCAGGGTGCGGTCCGCGCTTGACGTCACGCCGCCAGGTGTCTTCGCCCCGGCGGCCTTGTCTTTTAATGCGCCGTCAGAGCGGTATGTTGCCGTGCTTCTTGGGCGGGTTGGTATCGCTCTTGTTGGCGAGCATGCGCAGGGCGGCGATCAGCTTCGGTCGCGTTTGGCAGGGGCGGATTACCTCGTCGATATACCCGCGCTCCGAAGCGACGTAGGGATTGGCAAATCGCTCCCTGAACTCTGCCACCTTTCCGGCCCGCAAGGCCTCCGGATTCTCGGCGTTCTGGAGTTCCCTGCGGTAGACGATGTTCACGGCGCCCTCCGGACCCATCACCGCAATCTCTGCCGTCGGGTAGGCGTAATTGATATCCGTGCGGATGTGTTTTGAAGCCATCACGCAATAGGCTCCACCGTAAGCTTTGCGGGTGATCACCGTGATCTTTGGCACCGTAGCTTCGGCGAAGGCGTAAAGCAGCTTCGCGCCGTGCCGGATAATGCCGCCGAACTCCTGCTGGGTTCCGGGAAGAAAGCCTGGCACGTCCTCAAAAGTGATGAGGGGGATATTGAAGGCGTCGCAGAAGCGTACGAAGCGCGCGCCCTTCACGGAGGCGTTGATGTCAAGGCAACCGGCCAGGACGGCTGGCTGATTGGCCACAACGCCCACGCTCGTGCCGTCCAGCCGCGCAAAGCCCACCACCAGGTTGGACGCGAAATGCTCCTGAACCTCGAGGAAATGAGCGTCATCGACCACCCGGCGGATCACCTCTTTGATGTCGTAAGGCTGGTCGCTCTCCGCCGGCACCACGCGGTCAAGATCTTCGTCGGCGCGGCCGGCAGGATCGGCCGACTCGAGTCGCGGGGGATCCTCGCGATTGTTCTGCGGCATGAAAGACAGCAATTCGCGAATGAGAGCCAGGCACTCCGAATCGTCGGGCGCGATGAAATGCGCCACCCCGCTCACGGCATTGTGGGTCTGCGGACCGCCGAGCTGCTCCTTCGTGACATCTTCGTGCATCACGGTCTTGATCACGTCCGGACCGGTCACGAACATATAACTTGAGCGCTCCACCATGACAATGAAATCCGTGATGGCGGGGGAATAAACCGCTCCGCCCGCGCACGGCCCGAGGATCGCCGAGATCTGTGGCACCGCTCCCGAAGCCAGCGTGTTCCGCAAAAAAATGTCGGCATAGCCGGCCAGCGAGGCCACCCCTTCCTGAATACGGGCGCCACCCGAGTCGTTCAGGCCGATGATGGGTGCACCGACTCTGAGGGCGAGGTCCATGATCTTGCAGATTTTGGCCGCGTTCGCCCTGCTGAGCGAACCTCCGAAGACGGTGAAATCCTGGGCGAAGGCGTAGGCTAGGCGTCCCTGGATGCGCCCAAAGCCGGTCACCACGCCGTCACCCGGAACGCGGTGGCGCTGCATCCCGAAATCGTGGCAGTCGTGCTCGACGAGCTTGTCGATCTCCTGCACGCTGCCCTCGTCAAACAGCAGCTCAAGCCGTTCCCGCGCCGACAGCTTACCCTCCGCGTGCTCCCGGGCGCGCCGCTCCGGACCGCCTCCCTCGTGCGCCCGCGTGTGCCGCCGGCGCAGTTCCTCAAGTCTCTCTTGCAGGGTCATTGGACCTAGTCCGCCGCTTTCGCAGCCCCGCTCCAGCCCTCGATTCCGTTCCATTCCTCGCAGGCGATAATCGAGTTGGTGGGCGCCCGGGGATCGTACTTGATCGATGCGGACTCGTGAGCGAGTGACCGGCTGGCGGCGAGTGCCGAGGGCAGCGTCGAGACGTCTTGGGACACCTCGTACGTCACGCCGGCCACTTCGTACTTGTAAACGATCATGCAAGGCCGGCGGGCGGACTTCACCGGCGCTATCTCCTCCGGCTCGACCAGGTCGACGATCTCCGCGGCAGCGATGCGACCGCGACGATTCACGTCCACCCGCCGAAGCCGTTCGATCTCGTCCGGATCCTTTTCCCGCCAGCGTAGAAAGCGGCGCCAGACCCAGACTGCCGCCACACTGGCCGCAGCGGCTGCGGCCAGCCCGACCAGGATTACGGTCCGAGGATTCATCCCCCCACTCAACTCCCGAGCCGGCACCGCACCGGCGGCCTCGCGAGGGACCATTATAGCCTACGCTTCGGAGGCGCTCCGGGGAGAATTGGGAAGGTCCCCGCTCGCCGAGTAGCGCGTTGCATCTCTTTTGGGGAACTTGTTTAACGAAGAGGCTGCGGTAGCAAGAGATGTAGGCTCCGGGAAGGAGGAGCAGGCGAGCGCGGGTGCGCGCCCGCCTGAGGAGATCAGAGAGAACGGAGGAAATCGATCAAGTCCTGCTGGTTCTGGCTCGACAGCTTATTGAATTGCGTGATCACAGCCTCGGCTTCAGAGGGAGGATACGAGCCCGAACAGCTTCCCGTTTGGTGATCCTCAATGGCAGTGACGATGTTGTTCGTCCGGCCGTCGTGCATGAAGTTAACTCGTTGGCCCACGTTCCAGAGGGGCGGAGTGCGGAACATATCGCCCTGAGCCGCGCCCTGGGTGATGTTGTCCGCCAGGCAGTTTCCCATGTGGTGCAGCAGCAGGTCGGAGTAGAGGTTGATGGTGACATGTCCCATGGACGGTATCGAGCCCGCCGGAGTCGTGTAAGAGGTGGTGTGGCAAAGAACACATCCCACACTATTGAACTGCGTTTGTCCATTGGTGCAATTGCCGCCGGCCGGGCAGGAGGAGCTCGGGGTCGGCGCCGCCAGGAAGCGGATAAAGATGGCATTGCGGTCCGCATCCATAACGAACTCCCAAGGCTGGTTGGTGGGTGGCAGAGTGGCTGGGCATGGACCTTGGGTCACGCCTGCGGTGCACCAGTAAGCATAGTTTTCGGTGTCTTCGGGGACGGGGTTCAGCAAGCAGTTGGACAACGACTGATCGGTCTCCGTGGGGAACATGTCGTTGGTCACGCCCATCTCGACATTCTCTTCGGCACCCACCGCCGGCAGGATCGCCCGCCACTGCGCTTTCCATCCCAGGCGGCTGATCGAGCCGTCGTCCGTGATCTGGGCCACGCCGCCAATGCCCAGGGATTGCTTCAGGGCCAGGTTCGAGTTCAGGTTATTGAGAATCGAGGTGTCCTCCACGATCTCAATGTAACCGTCGCCGAAGACCGGCAAGGGCTGGCGATAGACGATATCGTCGTCCGAAATAGCCTGGGTGAAGTTGGGTTGCGCCATGGCGCACGAACCGCCATCGGTGCGGCCGGCGACGGTGAAAAGCGGGTGAACCGTACCGTCCGTCACGCTCAGCTTGTTAAGCTGATAAGGGAAACGGGGAACGAGGACTGGCCCCGTGGTGGTCTCAAACGTCGGCATGGTGTTCGTAGCGCCGTTCGCATTGGACACCGAGAACAGCGGGTTAGACTTGGGACTCGATCCGCCCGGTGCCGGCTGAGCGTGGCAGTTCGCACAGGAGTTCGAACTGAATCGGGGGCCGAGGCCCGTGTTGATCACCGTTCCCTTGGGGTTACATCCGGCGTTTCCGCAGACCACAAAAGTTTGATTAAACTGGTTCTTGATGGGCGTGAAGGAGAGTTGCTCGTCGGAGGTGAGGGTGGTTTGGAAACCGCCGGCGCCAGCAGCTCCGCCGCGCACCCCGGGATCGGTGGCCGTCTGGGCCCAAACCAGCCTGCCCGCCATCAAGGCGAGGGCCGCAACCACGCTGAACACCGCCAAACACGCCACCTTGGAGGCCTGTCTCATCATTCCCTCTCCATGTCGGTTCTTCCACTGGACCATTAAGTCCCCCTGTATCTTCGTGTCAGCCCGACCGCCTATCCCGATTATGGCCCGATTCCGGCCGCGGACACGGTAGCACTCGCCCGAATCAGAGTGAGCGCAGGAAATTGATCAAGTCTTGCTGGTTGCCAGCGGACAGGCCATTAAAGGCGCTGACCACGCCATTGGCTTCGGAAGCCGGATACTGGGCGCTTGCCGGGCAGAAATGATCTTCCACGGCTTGGACGATGTTCATCGTTTGGCCATCGTGCATGAAGAAATACCGTTGGCCTACTCCCCACAGAAGTGCCGTACGGAATTGGTCGCCGGTAGCTTGCCCCTGAGTCACGTTATCGGCACTCTCGTGGCCATCCGCGTCGGTGCACGAACCCATGTCATGCACCAAAACGTCAGAAAACAGATTCGCCTGAACATTGCTCAGCGCCGAAAT
>DATDGR010000245.1:0-6303 GCA_036521995.1 Terriglobia bacterium
CCGGGGCCACAATTTGCGGACCCGGGTGAAAGCTCAAAGCCTCCCCTGAGAGTCTTTAAAGGGTTTCGTCGCTTGTCTAGGAGTAAGGCTGTGAACGGGGACGAAGCCGCCACACAGGATATGATTCCGAAGAGCGGGGCCAAGAGGCAGCCCATCGATCGATCGAAACCTCCAAGCTCGCCCGTATCGATGGAATCAGGAATCACTTTCACAGACCTCGGCGGTGCGCCGCCGGAGGAACGGAGAATCGTCATGAACGTGTTGATTTTGGACTGTGGTGACGCGGTCGACGGCGCATGCCAGCTTCAGGGCTACAAGAACAAGATCGAGGTGACCTCTTACAGCCACGGGATCGCTCAACCGATCACGGGCGATCCTGGCCAGCCGAGGCGAACTGCAGGCAAGCCACACCATCAGGACCTCACCGTAACTAAGCACGTCGACCTTGCCAGTTGCGCTCTGACCGCCCACTGCAACGCCGCCACGGTGATCCCCAGCCTCAAGCTGTTGGTGGGGGAATTCGACGGCGAGACGGTCAACCCCTTCCTTACCTACCAGCTTTCAAACGCCCTGGTTTCTTCCATTTCTGTAGGAGGAGGTACTGAAGGCAAGCCGCAGGAGACCGTAACCTTCAATTACACGAAGATTCAGTGGGAGTACAAATCGGACGAGATCGTTGGCCCTGTCGCTGGCAACGGGCCGCAGCCGAAGTATGACCCGCTGTCGACGACGGCGGCGGTCGCTCAACCGGTGGTGCCGGATGATGGCAAGAGGCAGGCAAAGTGGAGCCTTGAAGCTAACCGGCCTGAGTAAATGCTGCTGAATGGAAGCCGCGGCGCGTCATGTCCTGCTGAAGGCAGATTTCATCTCAGGGGACGCGACCCAACTCGATTCTAAATGTCTTGATCTCGTAAGGGCGCAGATTGAAGGACAAGCTGTCGTTTTGGAGGTTGGCATCGTGAATGGGCTGCTCGATGAGGTTCACTTCGGAGGCCGCCAGGGCGCTGTGCGGCAGCTTGATTTTCACGCCGGGCGTTGCCTTGCCGGCAGCCTCGTAGACCCGTAGAATCAGCCCTCCGTCCTCGCCCACTTTCAATGCCGAGGTCACCACGTTTGCCGGGTTAATCTCGAGTAGCCCCCATTGGCTTGGAAGTGGGCCTCCGTGCCTCGATGTTTTCCGGGCGATCAGCGGGTTGTTGAATTCGAGCCCAGCTCGATAGATGCGTGCCTCCTGCCAGTTACCCAAATGAGGAACGAGGGCATAATCGAACGTACGTTCTTCTCCGAGCTCCAATCCGAGATCGGAAGATGCCCCCGGCTCGTACCCTCCGGAGAAGGGGTAAGCGGTTATGGTTGCTGAGCGCATCAGAGACAGGATAAGCGTGCCGTTCGAAACGTTATTGCCGGGCAAGCCGCAATTCAAGAGCGCGACGCCCCTGGCGCCATCACCCCAGTCGATCCAGTTCTGGGCCGGGAACTCCTGCGCGATCGGCCTTTCCACGCTGCCGAAAGGAATTTCGTCGAATCGTTTGCCACTCGCGATCGAGGTCGGAACCAGCATGCGGTAGCGGACAAATTTGTCGTTGTTCAGTATTTGAGTCTCGATGTCTATGCGTTGAATGCCGCGATAGAGCCGCACTCGGGTTGCAAACCTGCCGCTGCCGAAAGGATGCGAGATGTGAAACTGCGCAAATACCGGACCGGCCTCTGTTGCGCCGCTGCCGCCCACCCATTCGTCGCTCAGGTGCGACTGTGCCGGAATCGGCAGACCCTGCTTCCGAGTCATGGCGGTAAACCTTCCGCCGTTCAGGGTCCCATACAGTTCCCAGAAGTCCCCGCCATCCTGCTCCTCGGCGACCACGTTGGCGGGCTTGTCGCCGATTGCATTCCAGGCACCCGAGGATGATTTCACGTCCAATCTGGTTAGCGCACCCGTCCAAAGATCAAACGTGGCACGATAGTATTCGTTCTCGATCGAGCCCGTGTCCTGGCGCTCGGTACTGGCCGACTCTGGGCCAGCGTTCGAGGCCGGTTCACTGTGGAGCGGGCCGCTTGCCGCCGGCGATTTCACCGGGAGAGTGTGGTATATCGAATACCCCATCGCGGGCACGTCGCGCGCGACGAATGCGACGGTCGCATCCCTGATGCCGCCGTCGGGATACTCTTCGCTTTCAAGAAGCTGGATGGCAACGTCTCGGCCCGAAGAATCAATCATCCGAATCGAGTTCACGCCGGATTGGGAAAAACCGATCTTCACTTGGGCAACATCGGTTCGCAGCCACCCGAGGCTGTTGAATACGACCACGGGAATCGCTTGGCTTGAAGCCTCGCCGGCGGCGCGGGTATCGATCCTGGAGGCGATGGCGTCGAGATCCGCCTCCACCATTTCGTCGCCCAGACTTTTCGCAAACCCGTAACCGCGAACTGTGTCGGCGTAGACTTTGTCCACCATCGTGCCCGACGTGAGGTCGTGGGCTTCGTTAAACAGCACGGGCTCCCAGGCACGAGTGAGGTCCTGCGTATCCGCCGGGAGGTTGAGCCAGGCCCGCAGCGCCGACAACTTTTCGGCAGTGGTAAGAATTCGCTCTAAGCTGCGCATCCAGTGCTTGATTTCGATACGATTGCTATAGGTTCCTTGGAACACGGGATTCAACTCGCCGGTGATCACCGGACGGTCTGCGCGCTCGGCGGCGATCGATTCGAAATCCGTGGGCACGCCGAACCGCAGCTTCAGCGGCTGGTTGCTTTCGCGGTCGAATTCACTGACCATTCTGGGCAGGCTTTCTTCGGGATCGATCACGTCCGCGCCTGCCAACGCTACTCGATCAGGCTGCTGGGAGTATCGTCCCAACGATTCCCACAACCCCCGGACCGCGGCGCTAAAGTCAAATAGATTGGTGGGCGAAGGATAGAGTAGGCCGTACCCGAGAGGCAGCCAAAAAGCAGATATCTGTGTGCCGTCGATGCCTTCCCAGGAAAACTCCGAAGGCGTGTCATTCCCCGGAACGCCGCGCTGGAACCAGTAGGACTTATAGCCGGCGAGTTTCAAGAGTTGGGGCATCTGCCCGTGGTGGCCGAACGTGTCAAGAGCCCAGCCGACCGTAACGTCCACGCCGAGTTCGCGCTTGTAGTATCGCTTTCCGTACAGCACCTGCCGCACCCAGGACTCACCGCTGGGAATGTTGACGTCCAGCATCACATCGTTAGCGCCAACGATCTGCAGGCGTCCTTCGGATACGTATTTTTGGAACTCCGTCGCTTCCTCCGGGTATCGTTGCAGGAACGGCTTGACGTAAGCCACTTGGTCAAGAACAAACCGATAGTCGGGATTGGTCCGCAGCAAGTTGAGCGCAGTCAGAATGTGGGGCAGCCCGATTTCCAAGTACTCGTCACGCGTCTTGAAAACTGCACCTTCCCAATGAGTATGCGGAATGATCCACAGCGTGGGCGTGGAAGAAGGGTTAGGCAGGGTGCGCCCTGATGCGCCTGGTGCGGAAAACACTACGGCGTGGGCGGCTTCACCGCCCTGCGCCGCGCCAAACGCCGACAGACCCAGGATCAAGCAGCAGATTCCGAATAAATGCCGCAACAATTGCCTCCTGTGCACCTGGTGCATCGGACAATCCACATGCGGCCCCAGCAGGTCGGTCGCAGGTTATCGTCGCACAAACAGAAACTGTTAATCCGAATAGAACTTTCCAAAGAGCCCGGATTCATTCTCGAATCCTGGGAGACGGGAATTCAGGACGGGCCCGCAACCTGCTGCTCAATGAGTCCCTGTGCGCGAGTGATGCCCCGCGGCCGCCTCCAGCGCCGCGAAAACAGCGCCATAGAGTTGAGCGCGGTCACCGAGGGCGCTCAACCGTACGGGCGGCGCGATGTCTGGGTGAATGCGCGCGACGACGCGTTTCACGGTTTCGAGCATGAGCTCCGGCGCGCCGCGCGTCAATCCGCCGCCGAGCACAATTACATCCGGATCGAGCACCGATACAAGATTGGCCAAGCCCACACCCAGCATGGTGAAGGCCTGCTCAAGAACGGCCCACGCGCGCCGATTGCCTCTGCGGAATGCCTCAAAGACGAACTCGGCATTTCGAAGCTCCGCGAGGTTCTGCCTGCCGTGCCGCCCCCGCCTTCCTAGCGCCCGCCGGCCCGCCGCCGCAATGCCCAGTCCGCCCACGTGCGCTTCAAAGTATCCGGTGTCCCGAAAGACCTGAGCCCAACGCCGCCAGTCGAGATTCAGCCGATAGAGCTCGCCGGCGTTGCCGGTGCGCCCGTGACAGAGCCGACCGTCTACAACGATGCCCGCACCAATGCCGGTGCCGAGGGCAACAAAGACAAAATTGTCAGCGCGGCGCGCGGCTCCTCTCCACCGCTCGCCGAGAGCTGCCATGTTGGCGTCGTTGTCCAGCACGACCGGCACTGCAAACTCGGCCCTAAGGGCCCGCGCCAGATCGATATCGCGCCAGCCGGGCAGGTTATTGGCCAGGCTCACGCGCCCCGTCCGGGGATCAACTGCGCTTGGCACTCCGACGGCAATGGCAGTGGGCGACGAAAGCTTTGGGTGGCGGGATCGAGATGAGCTCGGACGCCAGCCACCGAGGCGCGCGATGCCGGCCTTGATCTGCGCGATAATCCCTTCTGGTCCAGCTTCGGGACGGACCCGCTCGGCCGCCACCGCCTCCAGCCGCCCGCGCGCGCCCGCGCGTGCAAAACGGAGATTGCTCGCTCCCATGTCAACGCCTGCCACCCAGTTTTGCTTCGGCAGAGCCACCAGCGCAGCATCTTGCGGTCGGCGCCTGGATGCAAGGCGGGAAGTCACCGTCCCTATTTCATGAGCAGTTGGCGCGCCGGCTGGCGCATTGGCCGGCCCTACCGTAGACGCTGCTTTGTACATCATGTTAACGAAAGTCTTTCATGATCGATCTGAGCCTTTGGAACGTCTTTACGGGCTTTGTGGGCGTTCGCCGGTCATCACTGCCAAGGATCAGTACACTAACACTGGATGGCATCTTCTGTCGATCTGTGAGACCCTTTCTCCGGTAATCTTTCGGTCTCGGTGAGCCCGAAATTCACCTCCGGAGTCCGCAGGTTCAACGTGGGGCTTCGCAAAAGCTCCGATTCCCTCACGGAGTAAGGTCTAGTTCCAGCTCGAGGTCCAACCCATGAGAGAGTTCAACAGCTTGTCGGAAAAAGAGATCTTAGCGCTCGCGATCTCGCTCGAAGAGGAAGATGAGCGCATCTACGCCGATTTCGCCGAGGGCCTGCGTCAAGACTATCCCGCAACGGCGGCCGTCCTGGACGGCATGCGCGAAGAAGAGTCGGGTCACCGGCGCCGCTTGATCGAACTTTTCCGGAAAAACTTCGGTGACCACATCCCCTTGATCCGCCGGCAGGATGTGAAGGGCTTCGTTCAGCGCCAGCCTGTGTGGCTCATTCGCCCCCTCGGACTCGACCGGCTGCGCAAGCAGGCAAGCGCCATCGAAATCGAGACGCGCCGGTTCTATGAGATGGCCGCGGCCCGGACCCGAGACGCGAGTGTCCGCCAGTTGCTCGATGACCTCGCGCAGGAGGAGCGCTATCATGCCTTGCGGGCCCAGGAACTGGGTGAGGAGAAGCTGACCCCCGAAACTCGGGGCGAAGAAGAGCAGGCTAAGAGGCGCCTCTTTGTTCTTCAGGTGGTGCAGCCGGGCCTGGCCGGCCTCATGGATGGCTCGGTCTCCACCTTGGCACCAGTCTTCGCAGCGGCCTTCGCCACCAAAAACAGTTGGGACGCCTTTGCGGTGGGACTCGCGGCTTCGCTCGGCGCCGGCATCAGCATGGCCTTTGCGGAGGCGCTCTCAGACGACGGCAGCCTCACTGGACGCGGTCATCCGACGATGCGCGGCTTCGTGACCGGACTCATGACGGCGGTCGGCGGCATCGGTCACACACTCCCGTTCTTGATTCGCGACTTCAGGCTCGCCATGGGCATCGCGGGCAGCGTGGTTTTCGTGGAGCTGCTCACGATTGCCGGTATCCGGCACCGCTACATGGGAACTCCTGTTTTTTCCGCAGCGCTTCAAGTGATCTTCGGCGGGATACTGGTGTTTCTCACCGGCGTTCTGATCGGCAGTTCGTGACAAAGAACTCGGCCTCGGAGGGGCATACTGGAGAGCAGCACAGCCTCCATCCGGTGGTCGGCAACAGATGGCTGTGCTCTCTGCACGCACTGAATCCAGTTGACAACTCACCCCAATCGTAAAATGATTCGTAGTCCTTCTGGACGGTGTTCGGCATACCCGAGACCGTGACCGGGGCCGG
>DATDGR010000246.1:0-4527 GCA_036521995.1 Terriglobia bacterium
AGGGTGGCCCGCTAATCCATGGCGGCGATTCCGAGGAAGCGCAGCGTTCTCTGGACTCCACTTGCCGCAAAATCCGGCGCTTCCTTAGTCAACAGCCGTTTTAACCCGCTAATTACCCACAAATTTCCCGGACGAGGCATATTTTTCGATCATCTCGACACTGGTGCGGCAGTTTTTGGCGATCTGGTAGATGTCTGCACCTTCCATCAGGCGCAGACAAATATATGTGTGACGCAGGCTGTGAGCGGTTCGCGGACGGCCTTCGCGGTCGACCCGGAGATTTTCCTCGTCCAGAATCGTCTTGAAAAGCTCGCGCTGGAAGTTTGGAAAGATGAGGTCGGTCGGTGCCGGAAGACGCAATTCCTGGGATTTGGCTTCTGTAGTGCCGGGTTCGGCGCCGTTGTTCGCCTCAAAGGCGCGAGGCGGACGGAGCCTGGTTTTCAGCCGTTCGAACGGGCGAACGGCGCCATGCGTGCTCTTGCAATAGCCGACGCCGCGCTTTCCCCGCACCTCGATCTCAAGGATCGTTTGACCGCTGGCGTCGTCTTCGACGATTGTCACGTCCCGAAATTGAAGGCGCCGCGCCTCATCGGGCCGGACGCCCGTATTGGCGGAGAACAACACGTAGTCGTGAAGTTGTTCGCATTCCCATTTGAAGCGCTCCTTTTTGGGTTCGCGCGCGCGCTTTCTTGTGGCCTCATAAAGCTGTTTGTATTCCTCCGGCGAGAACCAGGCGCGATGCGAGATTTTGGGGGAGGACCTGTACGGCTCGGAAAGATCGGGAAGCCGGTCGAGCCATCCATGGCGAATCGCTGTTTTGAGCGTCTGGCGCAGAGTCACGATCTCCTGATGCATGGTGTTGTGGGCTGGCGGCTTTCCACGCTTCAGGACCGCTTCCTGGTGGCGGTGAATCCGGTAGTCCTGAATCTTGCCGGCGGTGATTTCGGAGAGGCCCATCTGGCCGAAGAACGGGACCAGATGCACGGTTGACCGCCAGTGCTGGCTTTTGACGTAGTCTTTGCTCCGCTGTCCCTGCGTGATGATGTCGTATTCGCGCAGATACTGTTCCGACGCTTCGCGGAACGTCTTCTCGGTTTTGATGTCTCCGGAGCGGAGCTTTCCGCGAAGTTGGAGATACCAGTCTTCGGCAATTTCCTTGGCCTTGGAGAGGCTATCTTCCTTCGTCGTTGTCCGGCGGTTCCTGCCGGCGAGATAGGTGGAGCATTGCCAGCGGGTGCTGTTCGGTCGCTTATAGACGTGGACTTTGCCGCCGAGGATCGTGTAGTGCTCGGCCATCGAACGATGACCTCCCAACTGTTTCGAAGCAGCTAAATGTGAAAGAGTTGTGTACGTATAACACGGAAACGTTTCATGTTTATAAAGTCATTTTGCAGAAATAGTTATGAGATATTATGGATGAATGTTAGATGATTTTAAGTCCCTTGCGTCTACCCGTTCCGCCACCCCCGCATCTTGAAAACATAGCAGGTCCGAGGCAGTGGTGTCCTTTGGAATCGCCAGATCGCCTCAAGAATCGTTCGCGGCGGAGAACAGCTAAGCGGACTGAAAACTGCGAACTGAAAACTGAGACCGGAGAGCAACCAGAGACTGACGACCGGCACCGAATCGCTCTATGATCGTCTTGGAGGGCCCATGAGACTTCTCGTCGTCGGATCGACCGGAGGAACTGGACTGGAGTTGGTGGAGCAGGCGCTCGAGGACGGGCACGAGGTAACCGCATTGGCGCGACGGCCCGAGGCTCTGCGGATTCGCCACGCGAACCTCAAGGTGCACCAAGGCGATATCCTGGACTACGACTTGATGCAAGCCGCCGTGGAAGGCCAGCACGCGGTCCTATCGGCGCTGGGCGTACGAAAACTGCGCAAGAACACCATCCTGTCCCAAGGCACCCGAAATCTGATCCGGGCCATGGAGAAGCTGGGGGTGAAGCGATTCATTGTGGAATCCTCCCTCGGTGTCGGCGACAGCCGCGGGCAGTTGGGTACGTTGTTCAACGGGCTGTGGTATCCCTTGCTTCTGAGAAACGTTTTTGCGGACAAAGAGACCCAGGAGTCGCTGGTCCGCTCGAGCCGGCTGGAGTGGGTGATCGTGCGACCGGCGATCCTCACCAACGGACCACGCACTGGACGCTACAAGGCGGGTTTTCCCCCGACCGAGACCTCGATTCGCCGAAGGATTTCGCGCGCCGACACGGCGGAATTTATGCTCAAGCAATTGACTGACGACAAGTACTTGCGCACCACACCGGGGCTTTCGTATTAAAGTCGGTCGGCGGAAGGCGACAGAAACGCAAAAGAGATGAAACTTGTGACAGTGCGAGTGCCCAGCGAGACCTGCGAAGCCGCCCAGATTCTGGAAGGTTTTCTGGACAATCCCTCCGGCGCTGCCGCTCATGATGACGGGGTGCCGAGGTGCCCACTGTCGTCTTCGGCCCCCAGGAGGCTGTCGAACTGAATCATGGAGCACTCCGGTTCGTCCAAAACGGTCAGTTCCGCGCGCGGCCTTGAGGGCGCCGTGCGCATGCCGGGTGACAAGTCGATCTCTCACCGCTACGCCATGCTCGGGGCGATCGCCGAGGGCCCTACGGAGATTCACTTCTTTTCGCCCAGCGCCGACTGCCGCAGCACCCTGGCCTGCCTGGCGAGGCTAGGGTGCGAAATCAACTGGAAAGACACCGACGTCACGGTAGGGGGCAAGGGCCCGGACGGACTTCAGCCCTCCGGCTTAGCCTTGGACGCGGGGAACTCGGGCTCCACCATGCGGATGCTGGCCGGAATCCTGGCGGCCCAGCACTTTCGCTCAGTACTGGTAGGTGATGAATCGCTATCGCGGCGGCCCATGCAGCGCGTGATCGATCCGCTGACCCGGATGGGCGCGCGAATCGGCTCGGGGCAAGGCGGACGGCCTCCACTCGAGATTGAAGGCAGCCCGCTCCGGGCCATCCGTTACGAGCTGCCGGTGGCGAGCGCCCAGGTGAAGTCAGCCGTGTTGCTGGCAGGACTGTTCGCCGAGGGCATCACCGAAGTGGTGGAGCCGGCCGTGACCCGCGACCACACGGAGATTGCGCTGGAGCAGTTCGGGGCTGAGATCGAGCGCCACGGCCGCACGACCTCCCTGCGTGGCGGCGCGAAGCTCCAGGGGAAGGATCTCCAGGTACCCGGCGATTTTTCGTCGTCGGCCTTCTTCTTGGCGGCGGCGCTGGGTCTGCCGGAATCGAATCTCGTGATTCAGAACGTGGGCTTGAATCCCACGCGCACCACTCTGCTCGACGTGCTGGCGCCCATGGGCGGCCGCGTCAAGGTGCTCAACATCGAACAGGTCAACGGCGAGTTGATCGGCGACCTGCACGTTGAATCGGGTGGACTGGAGGGCGGGGAAATCGCGCCCGAGTCGGTGCCCGCTCTCATCGATGAGCTGCCGGTGCTGTCGGTTCTCGGCACGCGCATGGAGCGCGGATTAACCTTCCACGGCGCAGGCGAGCTGCGGGTCAAGGAGAGTGATCGCCTGAGTGCCGTGTCTCGGAACCTGCGCCGCATGGGAGCGGAAGTCGAGGAGCGGCCGGATGGCCTGCGCATCCCAGGGCGGCAGAAGTTGCGCGGCGCTGAGCTGGACAGCTACGGCGACCACCGCATCGCCATGGCCTTTGCCGTGGCTGGGCTTTTCGCCGAGGGTCTCACCACCATTCGAGACAGCAGCTCCGTTGACATCTCGTTTCCCGGTTTCTTTGAGGTCCTCTCCGAGCACGTGACGTGACGTCTCACCCGTCCCGCCGGACCCGAGCCGCCCGGGGATGAACAGGCGTCAGGTGCGCGAAGAGGGAACCGGAGGTGTGGGCGGTTTAGGTGGCGGCATCGGAGTTCCGGCTCCGCCCTGCCCTAGGTGAATCGTGCCATACGCGGTCGAAAGATTGATCATGGGCCCGCCCTTGCCGTAGGAACCCGCGATCGAAGGCGCATCGCCGGAGTTGTTGACTTTCAAATTGGGCCCGGAGAATTCGCTTTCCACCTCGCCGTGCTGAGATCGGGCGTCGATCTGAAAGCTGCTGTTGGCCGGAATGTTCAGTTGAATTTCGCCCTTGTTCGACTGAACTTCGATGGGATGCGTGGGAACGCCGGCGGCCCGCAGTTGAATGTCGCCGTCCGTGTTTGTGATTTTGACGCTGTGGCTGAAGCCATCCAGGTTGATATCCTTGGCGCGGGTGGTGAGTTCGAACGGACCGTGCACACCGTTGGCCTCAAGCGAACCCGTATCCATCGTCAGTCGGCCGGTAAGCTGCTGGGTCGTCAGGTCCGTCCGCGAAGACAGGTAGCGCAACGTTTGGCCTACATTAGTAAACTCGACGTCGCCTGAGAATTCGCCGTTCACGGTAGCGGTGCCCGTGACATCAGAGATCTGAACGTCCCCGCCGCGCCCTTCCAACTCCACGCCCCCCTTCACGCCCGTCACCTGGGTATCACCGCCGGATCTACGCAGCCGCACCAGGCCCTCCACCTGCGAGATGTGGGC
>DATDGR010000247.1:0-3636 GCA_036521995.1 Terriglobia bacterium
GTTTGTACCACAGGAGGGCGGGTACGTTGCACCGTATGACACCGCAGGACGTGTACCAGATGATACAGCGCCCCGCGAAGCGGTCGGGCACCATGTCCGCGCCGGTTTAGAAGAGCATCACTTCTGCCGGTTTGATGGGCAGCAGGCGGGGTGATTTTTGAGGGCTGGGCACACGAGGGCGGAGGCAGCGAATCGAGCGTGCCGTAGGGATGCCGGGCTGGTCTGCTGGGGTACAGTTTAGGCCAAGGGATTCTCTCCTGCGCCGTCAGTGGGAAGGGGAGGTGTGGAGGACCGGGCGTGCTTGGTGTCGGGCCGGACCGATTCGATCACCAGGTAGAATTTATCGGCACTGTTGACTTTGCCCGCCACGCAATAGGCCTGGCCAGGCACGAGGTGGTGGGCTTTGGTGAAGTCATGCAATCGATAAACACGCTGGGTATCGCGGTCGACGAGCAGCAACACCGCACATGACCGGTACTCCTTCCGCGAAAGCAAGAACAGATGATTGGCGCTGAAGTTGAACATGGTGGCAAAGATGGAACGGGGGTGGAGGGCACCCCCGCCCCATGGGCAGCGCCGTTGAGGGGTTCACCCGCCGGACTCCTCCGGTTGAGGGCTATCGCTCAGAGCGGCGCCTGAGAAGGGCCCGCGTTCAGGCAGCGGCAGGCGGCGGGCTCTTCTGAGCTTTACGCAGGCTTTCTCCCCCCAACAGAAAAATCTCGGAGTTCTCCACCAACCGGTCGGCGATGGCCGCCGCGATGGTGGTGTTATAGAGGATGTTGCCCCAATCCGAAAACGCCGTGTTGGTGGTAATAATCGTGCTGCGCTTGTGCCCGTGGCGAGTGGAGATGACCTGATAGAAGAGGTTGGAAGTCTGCTGGTCGAGGGCCAGGTAGCCCAGTTCGTCCACGATCAAGGCGGCGGGTTCGGTGTAGACCTTGAGTTTGCGAACCAGGGAGTGATCGACCTGGGAAGCGAGCAACTGGTTGAGCATCTCCATGGCGGTGGTGAAGAGCACGCGCACGTTGGCCTGGCAGGCACGCCAGCCGAGGATCTGCGCCAAGAAGGTTTTTCCCACGCCGGGATTGCCAATGATGACCACATTGGTGCCCTGCTGGAGGAAGTCCAGGTCGAGCAGGTGGAGGAGGCGGTTTTTGGCTTGCTGGCGGGATTTATGATGGGCGAAGTGGAACTGGTCGAGGGCGGGCTGCGCGGGAAGGCGAGAGAGCTGGAAGCGGCGCTCGATCGCCCGGCTGTGGCGGGCTTGCAGTTCCAGGTCGGCCAGACGTTCCAGGGCGGCGGCGAAGCTAAGATTTTCCTTCGCCGCCTCCTGGGTCATCGTTTCCAGTTCTTGCGCCATGGTGGTCAGGCGGAGTTGGCTCAGTTTCTCGGGCAGGGTCATCGGAAGACTCCTTTCGGGCTTTCAAAATGAGGGCATCGTAGTCGAGCAAGGACAACGGGTCGGTGGTGAGTTGATTGAGTTCTGGATCGCGCAACTGCAAGAGGGGCTGAAGCGGGCGTGGTGACTCGATTTGGTGTAAGAGATGGGCCACGTAATCGGCGCCGAAAGCGCGGGCGGCAAGAGCTTTTTGGAGGGCGGCGGCGACCTGTTGGGGGCGATAAGCGCGGAACAGACCAAGGAGTTCCTGAAGCTGGCGGAGGAGCGAACGGTCGGAGTCGGCCAGCCCGCGCAGATAAGCTTCGACCGTTTCCAGCGGGCAGACTCCGTCGAGCAGCTTCAGCAGTCGTTGTTGCGCCTGGGAGCGCCGGGCCGCAGGGCGGTGTTCGAGTAACTCTTTTTCAAAGCGCCCGGCGCCGATGTTCTGGCCGCGCCGCCAGCAGCGCGCATAGCGGACGATTTCCGTGCCCTCCCGATCAGAGAGGGTGAGGGAGGAGGAGTCGGCCTTGGCCATCAGGTGCTGGGTGACGAAGCGGGGCGGGGCGTAGTAACGGTTGGCGTCAAAATGCCATCGCAGGTCCTTGTACACGAAGACCTCGGCGGTGTCGCGGTAATCGGGGGCCAAAGCCGGCGGGGGGCGCAGGGTGTCGGGACGGAAGCGATCGCAGGGCCGCTGGCGGGTTTCGCGATGCAGGCGGACGTTGGCCACCTCGTCGAGCCATTGCCGCACTTGCCGGTTCACATCGGCGAGATCGGTGAAGGAACGGAGGGGCCAAAAGTTGGAACGGAGATAGGCGACGCTCTTTTCCACCTTGCCCTTTTCCCAGCCCGCGCCGGGATTGCAGGCGCGAGGGTAAAAATCGTATTCGCGGGCGAAGGCGAGGAAGCGCGGCTGGAAGCGCACCAGGCGGCCATCGTGTTCGGCGACGGCGGTCAGCAGGTTGTCGAACCAACATTCTCGGGCCACTCCGCCGAAGGCCTGGAAGGCATGCTGGTGGCAGCGCACGAAAGTTTCGAAACTCTGGCTGTGGGTGAACTCGACATAGAGCATCCGGCTGTGGGCCTCGATCAGACAGAAGGCATAGAGCTTGCGCTTATCGCCCTGATAGTCGAGCGAGTCGAAGTGGCCCCAGTCGATCTCGAAGCGCTCGCCGGGTCCGGGCTCCATGCGCACGAAGGCCCGGGGGGTCGAGCGCGAGGGGCGCACGCGGTGCAAGTACCCGTCCAGGATGGTGTGTCCGCCGGCATAACCCGCCGCTCGCAGGCGCTGCAAGATGACCACCCCTGGGGCGTGGGGGTCCTGCGCCAAGAGTTCGGCGACGAGCAGCTGGAAGGGATCGAGCTTGCTGGGGCGAGGACGGTGGACCGGGGAGGGCACCGGAGCCTGGAGATATTTTTTGACAGTGCGGGCGGCGAGGTGGAGCTGGCCGGCGATGCGGCGCACCGACCAATGCTCGCCGCCCGCGAGACGATGAATTTCGTTGATCTGGTCAATCTTCAGCATGCTTGCGGTTATAAACCGGCAGCAGAGGCAAGACCAGAGGGGTGTTCTTTACAAGCCGCGGGGGGCGCCCGGCGAGGAAGGCTACCCGGTTGAAGAATCAAGAGTTGGGAATCGGCCAAGTTGTTCTTTACCAGATCGTCCGCGGCCGGGCCCAGCAGCCAAACCTCGGCCGGAGAACGCTTTAGGTTGAGAGCCAAGTTGTTCTTTACAAGATGCTGGAGGCGGTGGCGTTGGTCACGGACTTGCTGCTGTTGGCGATTTCGTTCGACCGCATCCGCGTGCCGCTCCCGATACTGCTGCTGGTAGTGAGGATGCGCATCGCGCCACTTTTTCCGGCTTTCCTGCACCACTTGGGCGTAGAGGGGATCGGAGCGAATCTTTTCGCGGTGATAATCCCGGCGGCGTTGCCGCTGGCACAAGGGCTGGCTGCAAACCAGTTGTTGCGGGTGATAAGGTGCAGGCTGAAAGAATTGCTGACAGTGAGGGCAGCGGCGATCATTCATCAAGCGGCTCCGGATCAGAATGCAAGCGCTTCATTCTGCTCGGAACCACTCTTGAACTCGAATCCGCCGCCAAAAAAATCACCGCGTATAGAAACTCCTATAGAGTTTTTTGCCGCGTCCCCGCCCATGGGCCTGCTGCTCATCAGACCGGCGGAACTGCAGCTCTTTTACACCGGCGCGGACACTTAGGCCAGCGAAGCGACATCAGGTACGCAATACACGCCTCCTCA
>DATDGR010000248.1:0-11297 GCA_036521995.1 Terriglobia bacterium
GAGATTACGACGGCCTGGGCGTCATCCTCCTCGGACACAATCCCGCGCTCGAAAGCCAGTGCGCCACCGAAGAGCCGATCGGAGTCGTTCACAACGACTTGTCGATGCCTTATGAGAATTTCCCGATCTTTCTTTGCCAGGGCCTGAAGCGTCCCCTGAAGGCGCTGTGGCCCCGCTTGAAGAAGTGGGACTAGGGCATATCCGGCTTTCGTGCCTGTTCCGCGATCGTCCTGAGATGCTTCAACTCGCAGCCTTTGTGATATATTCGCGAGTCGTCTGAGGGTTATTCCAGCATGCTGGGAGCCGAAGCAAGGACCCGTGGCCATCGTCACCAAGGTTGATCAGGATCTGGTCGCCGCCATGAAGGCCCGCGAAGAACTGCGCCTGAGTGTGCTTCGCATGGCGAAGTCGGCCCTGAAGCTCAAGCAGGTGGAGCTAGGCCGGCAGCTCCAGGACTCCGAGGCCCTGAGTACCGTGCGGACTCTGGTGAAGCAACGGCACGACTCCGCCGAGCAGTTCCGCAAGGGTGGCCGCGAGGAACTGGCCAGCAAGGAAGAAGCCGAGATCAAGATTCTGGAAGAGTACCTGCCCGCCGCGGCATCGGAGGAAGAAATCGAGGCGGCGGTGACGGCGGCTATCGCAGAAACAGGAGCGGCCAGCGCCAAGGACCTCGGCAAGGTGATGAAGGGCGCGATGGCCAAGCTGGCAGGCAAGAACGTGGACGGGAAGCGCGTGAGCGAGAAGGCGCGCGCGAAGCTCGGGGGGTAAGCGAGGCAGAGAAGAGAAATAGCGATCGGCGAATAGGAGTAGCGAGTGGAAGAACAGATCAGCGAAGGTGTCGAGAGTCCACACCGCGGCGCTAAAACCCCGGGGGAGGAGCCGGCCTGCCTTCAGATCGCCGTCGGCATCCTGGGCAGCCTCCTGTTGCTGGCCTCGACGTTACTCTCGCGCTGGCGCTGGAGCCACGGAACAGGCCTCGGCGTGCTGGTGCTGTTCGCAGGCGTGATCCTGGCCGCCGCCGGAGGCTCTTACGGTCTCGGGCGGAAACGCCGTCGCGGCTCCACGCTCATGAGCGCCGGCGGGATCCTGCTGACGCTGGCCGCCATTGTATTGCTGCTGACAGCCGGCGACGACTTGAACTGGCACTTTCCGCTGGGAGTCATTTTTCTGGCGATTGCCATTTTTTCAGACTTGGCGACGTACCGGTTCCGGCGAGCTCTGATCGGAGAACATCAGTAGTACAGGCTTTACGAGGATTTCATCGATGAGCACACAAGTTACCGCCAAGCCCGGAACCGGCCAAAAAAAGCACATGCCGTACGTTCCCGAAACCATCGAGATGAAGGAGTTCACCCTCCGCGCCCTGGTGATTGGCCTGGTGATGACGGGAATCCTCGGGTCCGCCAATGCCTATCTTGGTTTGAAGGCCGGCATGACGATCGCGGCCACCTATCCGGCGGCGGTGATCGGCATGGCGCTGCTGCGGCTGTTAGGGGGCTCGCTGCTCGAAGAGAACATCGCCCGAACCGTGGGCTCGATCGGCGAGTCAGTGGCGGCGGGCGCCGTCTTCACGATTCCCGCCTTCGTGCTAGCGGGATTATGGCCAGGGCTGACGCGCGAGAAATACTGGAACTGCGTCGCGCTCATGGTCATCGGCGGCACACTGGGAATTCTCTTTGTCACCCTCCTGCGCCGCGTGATGGTGGAAGACCCCGAGCTTCCCTTTCCAGAGTCCGTCGCCGCCTCCGAGATTCACAAGGCCGGACAGCAGGGGTCGGAAGCAGCCAAAATCCTGTTCGCCAACATGGGCTTCGGCGGACTGATGTACCTGCTGGGTGCGGTCAACGTGTTCAGCGCCAACAATACCTTCCCTGTGGGCATCAGCGCCATCGGCAGAAGGCTGCTGCTGCGGACCAGCACCAATCCCAGCGTGGCAACCACCATCACTGGAGGCGCAACCATCTTCACCGCTCCGGACGTGAGCCCGGCTTATCTCGGCGTGGGCTACATCATTGGTCCGCGATTGGCCGCGCTCAATTTCGCGGGCGGTGTGCTGGCCTGGGGCTTGCTGGTACCCCTTTTGACCTTCGCGGTCGGCCCTTATATCCAGGCAGGCCAGGCGGTGCCCTGGACGCTGCTGGCCCAGGCCATCTATTTCTCGGTTGTGCGTCCCATCGCGGTGGGCGGAATGCTGGTGGGTGCGACGTACACGTTGTTCAAGATGCGCAAGCAACTGGCCGCCGGGATGGCGCGTGCCATCTCCGATCTTAAGAAGTCAGCCGCCGCGCATGCCGCCAGCAATCGCACGGAGCGCGACCTGAACGCCAAAGCGGTGTTTGCGGGCGTGGCTGTGGTCCTTGTGGCGATGATCGCGCTCTACTACTTCTTCATCGGCGGGGCGGGGAGCCTTTCGACCTCGACAGTTATAGCCGGCTCGGTGGTGGCGGCACTGGTAATGATTGTGCTCGGCTTCTTCTTCGCTGCCGTCTCCGGTAACCTGGTCGGCATGATCGGTTCTTCAAACAATCCCGTGTCGGGCCTGACGCTCTGCACGCTGGTGATTGCAGCCCTTCTGATGGTGGCCCTCGGTGTCTCTGGGACTGGCGGCGTGGCCGCAGTGCTGGGCGTGGCCGCAGTGGTCTGCGTCTCCTCGGCCGTGGCCGGCGAGATGCTACAGGACCTCAAGGTGGGGCACATCCTGGGCGGCACGCCCGCCAAAATGCAGATCGGCGACCTGTTCGGCATCGTGGTCGCGTCCCTGGTACTCTTCTTCCCGCTGGCGGTGCTCGACAAGGCGTACCACTTCGGCAGTCCGGCGTTGTCCGCGCCCCAAGCAGGGCTCATGGCAATGCTCGCCAAAGGAATTGTGGGCGGCGACATGGCCTGGCCGCTAGTGATCGTTGGCATCCTGATGGGCCTCGCCATGATCATGATCGAAGTGAGGAGCGTGATGCTCTTCGCGGTGGGTATGTATCTCCCGCTCGGAACGACCTTCGCCATCTTCCTGGGTGGCGTGATCCGCTGGGTGACGGACAAGCTGCGCGATCGCCGGGGATTCAATGAGGCTCAGAAGGCCCGGGTGGATAACGCCGGCGTGCTCACGGCTTCGGGACTGATCGCCGGCGAGGCCTTGTGCGGCCTCGTGATCGCAGGACTGGTGGGGTCGGGCCGGAACGTGACTCTCGTAAACTGGACGGCGCCGTTCTGGGCGGCACTCGTAGCGCTCCTGGTTCTGGTGCTCGCCATGGTCAAGGTCCCGCTAGCGAACGCAGGCAGTCCCGATGAACCGGCGCCGCCAACCGCAATGATGTGACACACCCTACCCTACTTTAGCGGAAACTGCCTGTCCAGGGCCAGATTCAGCAACAGCACGTTGACCCGCGGTTCACCCAGAAAGCCGAACGACCGACCCTCCGTGTATTCCGCGATGAGTTGTTGCACCTCTGCCGTGCTGGCGCCTCGTGCCTTGGCGACTCGCGGCGCCTGGGCGTCGGCTGAGGCGGGGCTGATGTCGGGATCGAGGCCGCTGGCGGACGCGGTGACCAGGTCGGCCGGGATGGGCCCGGTGTAGTCCGGGTTGTCTTTGCGGAACTGGTCCACGGACGCCTTGACCCGGTCGGCAAGCTTCTGGTTGGTGGGGCCGTAGTTGGAGGCGTTAGACGCCGAGGCGTCATATCCGTTGCCCGCAGCGGAAGGGCGAGGCTGAAAGTATTCCGGCTTGGAAAAGTTCTGGCCGATGAGCGAAGATCCCACCGTCCCGCCGTTGACCGTAACCAAGCTGCCGTTCGCCTTGTGCGGGAAGAACATTTGAGTCAATCCCGTCACCGCCGCCGGGTAGATCAGGCCCGAGAGCACTGTGAAGAAGAGAGTGACTCGAAATGCAGGTCCAAGCTGTCGCAACATCGGATTCTCCTTCAGGCCAGTCGCAGCCAGTGCAGAAATTGATCAATGATCCAAATCCCGGGAAAAGGTGCGATAATCCCGCCCACCGCGTAGATCATCAAGTTACGGGCGAGCAGTGTAGCTGCGGCCTGCGGTCGGTACTTGACCCCGCGCAGGGCCAGCGGCACCAGGGCGATGATGATCAGGGCGTTGAAAATCACCGCCGACAGCACGGCGCTCTGCGGGGTGTGCAGATGCATGATGTTCAAGTGTCCGAGGGCGGGATAGGTTGCCATAAACATGGCCGGAATGATGGCGAAATACTTGGCCACGTCGTTGGCGATGGAGAACGTGGTGAGCGCTCCGCGCGTGATCAGAAGCTGTTTGCCGATGGCCACGATTTCAAGTAACTTGGTGGGATTACTGTCAAGATCCACCATATTACCCGCCTCCTTGGCGGCCATCGTGCCCGTGTTCATGGCTACGCCCACGTCTGCCTGAGCCAGGGCGGGCGCATCATTGGTGCCGTCGCCGGTCATGGCCACCAGGCGCCCTTCGGTCTGCTCCTGCTTGATGTACTGCAGTTTCTGCTCTGGGGTGGCTTGGGCCATGAAGTCGTCCACCCCTGCCTCGGCGGCGATGGCGGCGGCCGTCAGTGGATTGTCGCCGGTGATCATCACCGAGCGGATCCCCATGGCGCGGAGTTGCGCCAGGCGCTCCTTCATCCCTCCCTTGACCACGTCCTTGAGATGAATGGTGCCGAGCAACCGGTTTCCATCGGCCACACCCAGCGGAGTACCGCCCGAGCGCGAGATACGGTCGGAAACCTCCATGAAATTCGGGCTGACGATTCCCCCCTGCTCGCCGACAAACCTGACGATCGCTTCCGTAGCGCCTTTGCGGAGACGGCGGCCGTCGAAATCCACCCCGCTCATGCGCGTATAGGCTGAAAACGGAATGAATTCCGCGTTGAGGTCAGAGATCTCACGGCCGCGCAGGTTGAACTTTTCCTTCGCTAGCACCACGATCGAGCGTCCTTCGGGAGTTTCGTCAGCCAGGCTGGAAAGCTGGGCCGCGTCAGCGAGTTCCGAGGCGGGCACGCTGTCAACCGGGATGAACTCCACGGCCTGACGATTCCCGAGGGTGATGGTGCCTGTCTTATCCAGCAGGAGTGTGTTCACGTCGCCCGACGCTTCCACGGCCTTGCCGCTCATGGCCAGCACGTTGTCCTGCATCACGCGGTCCATACCCGCAATGCCGATGGCCGAGAGCAGCCCGCCGATGGTGGTGGGGATCAGGCAAACCAACAGCGATACCAGCACCGCGACCGACGGTACCTCGCCCAATCCCGCCGAGCGCACGCTGTAGAGCGCAAACGGGTGCAGAGTAACCACCGCCAGCAGGAAGATCAAGGTGAGGCCGGCGATGAGAATATTGAGGGCGATCTCGTTCGGCGTCTTCTGCCGCTCTGCGCCTTCGACCAGAGCAATCATGCGGTCCAGAAAGGTTTCGCCCGGGTTTGAGGTGATGCGGATCTTGATCCAATCGGAGAGAACTTTGGTGCCTCCAGTCACGGCGCTGCGATCACCGCCGGACTCGCGAATCACGGGAGCGCTCTCGCCGGTGATCACGGACTCATCGACGGTGGCGATGCCTTCGGTCACCTCGCCGTCCCCCGGAATCACGTCGCCAGCCTCGCAGATCACCAAGTCGCCAGCACGCAGCCGGGCCGCGGGGGTTGCTTCGACTTTGCCGCCCGAGCTGAAGCGCTTTGCCATGGTCTCGGTCTTCGCCTTGCGCAACGTGTCGGCCTGGGCTTTGCCGCGCGCCTCAGCCATCGCTTCCGCAAAGTTGGCAAAAAGAACGGTAAACCAGAGCCAAATGGCGATCTGCAGGGTGAAACCGATGGAGTGGGCTCCCGTGGCAGCGTCGCGGACCAGGAAGACGGTGGTGAGAGCAGCACCCACCTCGACCACGAACATCACCGGGTTTTTTACCAAAGTGAGCGGATTCAGCTTCACGAATGATTCGCGGACCGCCCTCTTGACGATCGGAGGATCGAACAACGGACGGGCCCGCACCAATTTCTTCGGTATCAGCGCGGTGTCGTCGACGACGACGGGGGGCGTTGCCAGAGTTGCCATATCATTAGCTCCAGACCGGGAATAACAGCATCGAAAAGAGCTTCCCTTGCTGCATCAGAAAATGTTCCACGATAGGACCCAAGGAAAGGGCCGGGAAGAACGTCAGAGCGCCAATAATGATGACGACCCCCACCAAAAGGCCTACGAACAGCGCACCATGAGTGGGGAGAGTGCCACTGGTCGTGGGCACTGTCTTTTTGGCTGCCAGGCTGCCGGCGATAGCCAGAGTAGGAAGAATGAATCCGAAGCGCCCGATCAGCATGGCCAGGCCGAGCAGGAGGTCGTAAAACGGCGTATTCACGGTAATTCCGGCAAAGGCGCTGCCGTTATTCTCGGAAGCGCTCGAAAACGAGTAAAGGGCCTCGCTGAAGCCATGCGGCCCGGAGTTGTTGAAGTTGGCGATGGGCGATCCGGCCGGGTTCCAGTAGCCGTTCTTTGCCAGCGGGATAACCACGGTGATGGCAGTGAACACCAGAATGGAGAAGGCGGTGACAATGATGGCTACCATCGCCATCTTGACTTCCTTCTGCTCGATCTTCTTTCCGAGATACTCGGGCGTTCTGCCGACCATCAGTCCCGCGATGAAAACCCCGACGATGGCATAAAGCAGCATGCCGTACAAGCCAGACCCGACGCCGCCGAAGATGACTTCGTCCGTCTGAATGTCAAACAGCGGGATGAGCCCGCCCAGCGGTGTGTAGCTGTCATGCATACTGTTGACGCTGCCGTTGCTGGCGTCGGTGGTGGCGGTCGCCCACAAGGCCGAGCTAGCGGTGCCAAAGCGAACCTCCTTGCCCTCCATGTTGCCGCCGGCTTGCGTCGGTGTGGCCGCCCTTTCGACACCCAATTGGGCCAGGATCGGATTCCCAGACTGCTCGGCGGGATAACAGATGAAGACCGCCGCCAGAAACATGAACGCCATGGCGGCGAACAGCGCCCAGCCCTGGCGCGTGTCGCGCACCATCTTGCCGAAGGTGTAGGTGAGCCCCGACGAGATTGCGAGGATCGACAGGAGCTCGACGAAGTTGGTCAATGGAGTCGGGTTCTCATACGGATGCGCCGAGTTGGTGTTGAAGAAGCCGCCGCCATTCGTTCCCAGCATCTTGATGGACTCCTGGGATGCCACCGGCCCGACCGCAATGGTCTGAGTGGGCCCCTCGACCGTGGTCGCCTTCTGGTAGGCTCTGAAGGTTTGAGGGACGCCGCGAGCGCAGAGGAAGATGGCAAACAGCAGGGCGAGCGGTAGGAGAATGTAGACGGTGCCGCGCGTTAGGTCAACCCAGAAGTTGCCGATGCTGTTCGCCTGCTTGCGCGCGAAGCCCCGAACGAGCGCAATGGCCACCGCGATTCCCGCAGCGGCAGAGGCGAAATTCTGCACGGTCAGCGCCACCATCTGAACAAAGTAACTCAGGGTCACTTCGCCGCCGTAAGACTGCCAGTTGGTGTTGGTCATGAAACTAACGGCCGTGTTGAAGGCGAGGTCCGGCGTCATCGGGGTGGCGTTGCCCGGAGCATGGCCGGTACTGAATCCCATGGGGTTTAATGGCAAGAACCCCTGAAGTCGCTGAATGACGTATACAAACAGGAAACTGACAAGGCTGAAAGCGAGAACCGAGGCGGCATATTGGGTCCAGCGCTGCTCCGCGTCTTCGCGGATGCCACACAGGCGGTAAGTCAGCTTCTCCAGCGGGCGAAGCAGCCGATGAAGAAACGTCCGCTCGCCTTCGAAAACGTGCGCCATAAAGAGGCCCAGCGGCTTGGTGAGCGCCAAAAGCACCAGGAAGTAGACAACGATGTACCAAACGCCATTTATGGTCATGGGGGCCTCCTTAGAACCGCTCCGGGCGCAGCAATGCGTACACGAGGTAGCCAAAAAGAAATAAGGCAGTGATGCCGGAGATGATGTAATCCATGGGTTTCTCCTTAGAGGCGATCGCAGGCTTTGGTGAAAGCCCAGCAACCAATGAAGAATAGTGCAGCGACGGCGACATAGAACAAATCAAGCATCGTGTCTCTCCCGTGAGTCTACGAAAATCACCTCATGCCCGCGCGACCGCATGAACCGCGCCAGCCCCCGCTCCCTTCGGCCCCACCACGAGCCTCGACCACCGACCAGGACCACTGAGTTCGGGGTGACAAAACAGTTCAAGCACAGCTTCCGATCGCGACAGAGGCAGATTTGAATTGCGACATCGAGCCCGCGCGCCGGAGAATCCGCGATCAACGACAGCATCATCCGTCTGGTGTGGCCGAGGTCTATTGGCGGGCAGTTCAATGGGATCCTGTAAGGGACCACCTGCGGCACGACCAAAGTGACCCTCGCATCCAGATCATGCGCCAGGCTGCCCGCCAGGTTGAGGGCCGCCGCCGTACCCCGGACGGTAGTGAATATCACCGTCAGGTCCAGCTGTTGCCCGGCCGCGCTATTGAAAGGGGCGCACCCGCTTGTTGATACCCTTTGGGTGCTCTTTCTCGCCTCGCTCCCGCGGCTCACCCGGTCACTCATACGTACACAATAATGCGCCGGGTCTAAATGAGGCATAAACAGCGTATAAACAATTCATAAACGCGAGCAGGGCTCGGCGTCCGAGTGGTGTTCTTCGTCAAAACAAGGATGGGCAGTGCTCTTGACTACAGTAACGCAACTTTGCGGCGTCCATGTGTTGGGCCTTTTCGCTCCCAGCCCAGGCAAGATCTAGGCGGAAAGGGAAACCGATCGGCTCACGGTTGCGGAGGCGGTTTCTGGTGTCGCTGTGGTTTTCAGGCCTACTTCCCGGAACCATGGTCCGGCAAACTTACACGCAAGAACTCCAGCACCTTGGGAATCGCGTCGAGTGAGGACTCAGCGTCCCCTTGCGCGTTCCCACCCAGGTTTTCTTCTCTTCCCGAGGTGGGATTCCTGACGCTGTCGTGCCAAGTGGGAACAATTTCCGGCCGCCCGGCGCGGTGCCCGGCGTGAGGGTATTTCAAGTTTTCGTAGGCGTAGGGGAAACGACTCTGTTTCAGGCGGCCGACAATAGCGTCCGCCATCCTGGTGGACTGCCACACTCCATCATCTTCTCCGGAGATTAGCAGAATAGGTCCGTTCGTGTGCTCGACGGCGATCGCGCCTTGCATCGCCGCCTCAGGATCCCGCAGCAGAGCCCGCGGGACCACGAATGCCAGGGGTTGCCCTTGCCAGGTCCAGGCGTATGGGACCCCAGTGTTGCCGCAGCAGGCCGGAAAACGCACGTCGGCCGGCGCGTAAGCCACGACCGCCTTGATCTGGGGAAACATCGATCCCAGCTGCAGCGCCAGTTCGCCGCCGCGAGAGGTTCCAACAACGGCAATGCGATCGGCGGAAATCTCCGGCCGCTGCATCATCCAGGCGAGCGCACTGCCGAAGTACTCAAGCGGGATTCCTTCCAGCCGAGGCGGCAGGTCGTCATAGCGGAAGTAGGCGAGCGCCAACGCCGCATAGCCGCGAGACGCCAGCCATGCAGCTTTCTGGAGCGGCATGCCACCTTCGGATCCTCCCACCACCAGCGCGCCCGGATGGCGCTCATTCGTGTTGGGCACGAGAAGCACGCCGTGGAGTTGGCCTTCGACTTTGATCCGCTGCACTCCCTCGGCGACCCCGAGCTGTTCCATCTGGGCCGTCGTAACCTGCTGTTCATTTCTCATCAACCGGAATGTAATGACCTGCGAGCCCAAATCCCGCGGAGCTTGGTACGACGCCACATGTTTCTTGGCCGGCTTCATGGACCAGATCAGACCCATCGCCGAAACTTCGTGGTAAGAGCCTTTCACGGGGGCTTGCTTGGAGGTATCGACGACGCCTTGTGCGTCCGCGATGAACTCCGCCTGCGAGGACCAGGGCTCGCCCGCGCCATCGACCAATTCAGCCTGAATGAAAATGTGCTCGTTGGGCTCGAATCCCGTGGCGCGGATGACGGCGGATTCATCCACCGTCACTCGATTGGGAACGATCTCCAGCGTTTGGGAGGAAGCAATGCCGAGCCCGCCCGTCCCAAGGCAGGCTAAGAGAACAAACCGTTGCATCATCAGGTCGCGGCTCTTCAGGAACCGACTCGCAGGCCCACGGGCCAGAAGTTGGCGACCATCACGCGCTGCATCCACTCGGGGCGGAAGCATTGCTAATGCGAGAGACAACAGGGTGGTGCCGGTCCCGTTAGCCCGTCAGACGGATTTCGGCCCGGGGATTCGCTGGATGAACAGCATCTGTCCGATCACGCCGCCCTGTCAGCTCAGGCGGAGATTCTTCAAATAGTTGAAGCTGATCGCAATGGCTTCGAACGGACTGCCGTCGCAGCGGTCCTGCTCGACAAAGATGTGCTCGGTACCGGCCTGGGGCGCGTGAGCAAAGATCTTCACCCAATCAATCCGACCCTGGCCGACCGAAGCGAACGGGTTGGGCCCGCTATCATAGGGGAAGCTGGCGGTACTCGTCGGGAATCCCGGCTTGAAGTCCTTGATGTGGAGCAACGGAAAGCGTCCCGGGTACTTCTGGAAGTAAGCGAGCGGGTCCTGACCTGCGTAGGTGGCCCAGAAAATGTCCATTTCCATTTTGAGGAGTTCGGGGTCGCAGAGCGTCAGCATGATGTCGTACCCCGAGGTGTCATCCACGCGCGCAAACTCGTGGAAGTGGGCGTGGTAGCAGAACTGCATTCCGGCTTCCTGCGCGAGCCTTCCACATTCGTTGAAGAGTGCGGCCCGCCGCTTCCACGCATCGGCGTCCAACTGTGGGTTGTCGCCGACCACAATGTAGCTGAAACCGTACGGATGAGCGTGGTCCAGCGTTTTCTTCCAGCTCTCGATGTCCTTGGGCGCGTCAATATACGTGCTTGGCGCCGTCAGATTCGCATCGTGCAGGTAGCCTCTAAACGTTGCGGCCGGAATCTCGGTCGAGATCTCCACTTCGCGATAACCCGTGGCGCCCACTTTCTTCAGCGTCCCAGCCGGATCCTTAGCGAACTCGTCGCGGACGGTATAGATTTCGAGGCCGATGGGCTTGGACCAGGCGAGTTGACCCGCGCCCCAACTCTGCGACGCAGCGATTGCCGCGCTCGCGGAAACACCCTGGATTGTTCTCTCAAGAAATTGCCGACGCGTCAGCATAGTTTGCCCTCCATAAAGCAGCAGCCATTTAAACCCACCGCCCGACTTACGGTCAACCTGCAAAACCGCGGCGTGACAACCTGATCTCGGCAGCCGTCGCAGCCCTGGTGGTCTCCGACGACGCCGGGAGTCGACTCCTGAGTGGGCGCTTCC
>DATDGR010000249.1:0-2571 GCA_036521995.1 Terriglobia bacterium
GGTCTTCCTGCTCAATTCGGCCCGAACCCGCACCGAGTATGATCCACTGAAATTCGCCCCCATTCCAGTCCTGAGGCGCAAGCGTGTTTAGGCTGACTCCAATCAGGAAGTCCTATGACGCTGCCGGTTCTTTCAACGAGCAGGTCAACCTGTTCGGCTTCGTCAGCGAGCACGCCTTCCTGACGAAGAGTGGCGATCTGGGGTTGGTGTTGAGCGTGGCCGGCGTCGACTACGAGTGCCTGGACCCTGCTCTCGTTGACAACCTCACAAAGAGGATGGAGTCCGCCTTCAGGATCTTCGACGAGAACTACCGCGTTTATCAATACCTGTTCAAGGAGAATCGGGAAAGCATTCCCCACCAGAGCTACGAGAACCCGGTCGTAAGGGCTGCGGCCGAAACCCGCATCGCCTATCTGCGCGGTAAGGCTGACACCCTCTATTCCCTTCGAATCTACTACGTGGTGCTACTGGAGGGCTCCCGCCAGCGGCGCAGCCTGGCCTCGGTGCTGGCGCGAATCGCCACGGAACCGCGGAACGCTTTCCGGGAACTGGGCGCTGCCTTCTCAACGGCCAAGCGGGTCGAGGTCATCGCTGACGAAATCGAGAGACTGAGCGCCCGGCTTCTGGCCAAAGCGCGGAGCTTCGTGCTTCAAGCGGCGGACTTCCTGCCCACCGAGATCCTCGGCAAGGCCGAGGCTTTCGGGGTTCTGAAGCGCCTGCTCAATTTCGCCCCCCACAAGATCGACAACGCGAAACTGAACCACGACACCTTCCTCGACTGGTATCTTTGCGAATCCCACCTCGAGTGCCACCGCACTCACCTGCGGCTCGACGACGCGTTCCTCAAGGTCCTCACCCTCAAAGAGCCGCCCGCCCAGACCTTCCCCCTGATCTTCAAGCGCCTGCTGGAGGTGCCGGCGAACTATTACGTCGCGACCGAGTGGAAGAAGCAGGCTCCTGACGCCACTCGCGGCCTCATCAACTCCCGCCGGCGGCACTTCCACAACACCAAGCGGTCCCTGCTGAGCAACCTGACCCTGTCCGATCACCCCGAGCGCAGCGACGACATCCTGATCGACGACTCCAAGGAGGCCCAAGTCCGCGACCTCGGGCGGGCCTTGCAGGAACTGGAGCTCAACGGAAGCACCTTCGGGCAGTTCTCCCTGACGGTGGTGATCCACGATACCGACCTCGCCAAGGTCGAAACCGCCGGCGCCGAGTTCTATAAGGTCTTCAGCATTCACGACGCTCAGCTCTACGAGGAGCGCTATAACGCCCTGAACGCCTATCTGGCCACCGTCCCCGGGAACAACGCCTTCAACCTGCGGTCGATGCTGATTTCAAACTGCAACTACGCCGACTCGTCGTTCCTCTTCACCCTCCACGGCGGGGAGCGCTGGAACCCGCACCTCAAGCGGGAGTACCTGGCGGTACTCGAGACCAACCACCAGACCCCCTACTACTTCAACCTCCATCACCGCGATGTGGCCCACACCCTGGCGCTCGGGTGCACCGGGGCGGGCAAGTCCTTCTTTCTCAATTTCGCCATCACCAACCTGCAGAAGTACGAGCCCTACACTTTCGTCTTCGACCTCGGCGGCAGTTTCGAGGCGCTCACCCAGCTCTTCCAGGGCAGGTATGTGCGGGTGGGGATCGATTCCCCAGACGTCCGGATTAACCCCTTCAGCCTGCCGCCCAGCAAGCAGAACCTCGATTTTCTGGCGTTGTTCGTCAAGGTTCTGGCGGAAGCCGGTGACGAGGCGAGGCTGACAGCGGCCGAAGAACAGGACCTGTACCAGCAGATCGAGAACCTCTACGAGATCGATCCGCCGCTGCGTACCCTGGGGGTGCTGGCCAACACCCTGAACCGTTCCCTCGCCGTACGCCTCCAGCGCTGGACCTCCGGCGGCCAGTTCGGGTTTCTGTTTGACAACAGCCAGGACACGATCACTTTCTCCCGCTTTCAATGCTTCGATTTCCAGGGGATGAACCAGTATCCCCAGGTGCTCGAGCCGTTGCTGTTTTACATCCTGCATCGGGCCAATGCGGTGATGTGCGACCGCCGGATCACGGAGACCTTCAAGGCGTTCTTCATCGACGAGGCCTGGGTGTTCTTCCGGAACCCGGGCATCAAGAGCTACATCGTGGAGGCGCTGAAGACCTGGCGCAAACACAACGCCGCCCTGATCCTTTCCACCCAGTCGCTCGACGAGCTGCGGAAGTCCGGCATCCTGGACGTGCTGGTGGAGAGCTGCCCCACCAAAATCTTCCTCGCCAACCCGGATATGGACCGGGAGCTCTACCAGCAGCAGTTTCACCTCAACGACAACGAGATCGAGCTGATTTCGACGCTTATCCCGAAGCGCCAGATGCTCATCAAGACCCCGGAGATCGCCAAAGTGGTGAATCTGGAGGTGGACCCCAAGAGCTACTGGCTCTACACCAACGATCCTTTCGACAACCGCCGGCGTCAGGAAGCGTTCGAGGCCTACGGTTTCGAGCGCGGCCTCGAAGTGCTGGCCGGGGGTGCCGCATGAAGGCAATGGCTCTCAAGGTCATCCATGCCGTGAC